>CAVGEP010000006.1:0-8541 GCA_963628105.1 Alistipes communis | reverse complement strand
AAATTATATCGAATCTTCCTTGCGGCAACGCCGACTTGCCACTTTAGTGGCGTATAATGTTGAAGATTCGTTATTTCACAATCTTCTTATCTTCGTCAATCAGATCTCTGAAGTCGCCCATGATTGCATGAGGAACAGGGATATCGATCATAGTTTTCAGTCCCGGAGCCGCGTTGATGCAGTGCGGAATGCAGTTCATGATCATAGCCATAGTTCCGATGCCGCCTTCGATTTCCGGAGTGTTTACCATGTTTACCGGAGGAACGGAGTCGAGGATTACATAGTCGCCGGTGTGAACGCCAACCTGTTCAGGCTCGATCTGCTGCGGGTGATCCATGTCGATCTTTCTTTCGCCGTCAATGTTTACCCAGCCTTTCATTGCAACGCCTGCAACCTGTCCTGCTGCTGCGAAGCCGTAAGGGGATTTTCTGTCAACGTCCGTTACAATCGGTTCCATATCCTGACCGAAGTCATCCCACTTCCAGCCAAGAGCATCACAGATCATCATTGTGGATTCGGCAAATCCAACATGGCCTGCCATGGTTCCGTTAGCTTTTCTTTCGTTGAACTCTTCAACGGAAATGCCGATGCCCTGTTCTTCCATTACGGCAGGGCCGAACGGTGACAGGGAGTTTACTCTTCTTGATGTTACATGGTTAACTTCTTCGCAAGCCGCTGTCCAAAGGATTACAAGAAGGTCCATGATGAGGCCAGGGTTGATGCCTGTACCCATTACGGAAACGCCATTCTTCTTTGCGATTTCGTCCAGCTTCTTTGCAAGTTCAGGTTCCTGGGCCTGCGGATAAGCCATTTCTTCTGCGGAAGTGATTACATTCATTCCTCTTTCCATTACGAAAACTAATTTATCATATACATCTTTTGTGAAAGAATTTGTGCAAACAACTACGATGTCAGCTACGCCCGGTTTGATAACTTCTTCGGCGGTTCCAACGATAACATCTTCTCTGTCGCCCTTTACGATTCCCGGAACTACATCGTAGAGGCTCTTGCCGAGTTTGTCGCCGATGTCGATTGCGCCAACGATGTCAACGCCTTTTTTCTTTGTGAGCATCTTGCCGATGCCGCCGCCCATAGCGCCAAGTCCCCAAAGGATTACTTTTACATTTTTCATTTCACATTCTCCTTTTCAAAACAATATTTGTTTATTAAACATACTATAATATATAAGCAAAAGATGTGCCATGCGGCGCCTTGAACAATGTATACTTGCCTTCTGCGAAAAAACGTCTTCTGCACAATTTTGAGGCCGATTTTGGCCTGTTTTCTGTGCAAAAGTCCAATTCGGGCGCAAATTTATGCCCGCTATGATTTTTTGGGCAGCCCTTTTGCCTGTGCGATGCGGGGCAAAAGGGCATTTAATGCAAAAAAACTTGCACATTATGTGCAAGTTTTTTTGCATATCGTACTATATCACCGCGGCCTCCTGGGGCCTCTTCTCTTTTCTTTTCTTTTCCTTTCTTTTCATTTCATTTCATTTCTTTTCGTTTCTTTTCGTTTTGCCGCGCCGTTTTCCCCGGGCCCCTTATTTCGCGCCGGATATTCGGTACTTCTTCAGCTTGTGCTGCAGGGTCTGACGCTTGATTTGGAGAGCGTTCGCCGCCTTGCTGATGTTGCCGTCCCAAGCAACGAGCGCTTCGGTTATGATGCGTTCTTCGATGGCATCCAGATATTCGTCAAGTGGTCTATCCGCCTCGTATTCAAATTCCGGGCGTTTCAGCCTTTTCCCCGTCCCCGGCATGCTGAGGAGCTTCTCCGTGAGGATGTGTTCCCTGTCTGCCATCGAAACCGCCTGCTCGATAATATTCTCAAGCTCACGCACGTTGCCCGGATAATCATATTTTTGAAGTTTCTTGTTGGCTTCCTCGGAAACCATCCAAAGCTCCTTGCCGAAACGCTTGTTGTGCTTTTCGAGGAATCGTTCCGTAAGATGGGGGATATCGTCCAGCCTTTCTCTGAGGGGCGGAATGGAAATATTGATGATATTGAGCCTGTAGTAAAGGTCTTTTCGCAATTTGCCCGCAGCTATCAGCTCCTCCGGCGGCTCGTTGACGGTGGCTATGATTCGCACCGCGATGGGAATGTCCTTGTTTCCGCCGACCCGCCGTACGTAATTTTCTTGGAGAACCCGCAGGAGTTTGCTCTGCAGGTCGTATGGCATGGCGCTGATTTCGTCCAGCAGCAGGGTACCGCCGTTTGCCTGTTCGAAGAGACCCGCCCGATCCATGGCTCCGGTGAAGCTTCCCTTTGCGGTTCCGAATAGGATTCCCTCAAGCAGGGTCTCCGGAATCGCCGCGCAGTTTTGGGCAAGGAATGGCTTATCCTTGCGGGGGCCTGCGTAGTGGATGCTCTGGGCAAAAAGCTCCTTGCCTGTTCCCGTTTCTCCGTAGATGAAAACGCTGGCATCATTTTCTGCGGCTTTTTTCGCCCGGCTCACAACCTCCTTGAAGCGTGGATTTTCTCCGTAAATATCCTCAAATGTGTATCTCTTTATGCCGGCAGGGAGCGATATTTCCTCTTTGCTTGCAGATGCGGCTGCCTTTTCGATGGTATTCTCTTGGAGTTTCAGCAGCTTGTCCGACATTTTGCGTATGTCGGTAATATCCTTTGCGACCTCAACGGCCGCTACCGCCTCGCCGTCCACGATAATAGGCAGGGTGCTGTTTATGGTGGTTATTTCCTTACCGTAAAGGTTCTTGTAGGTCTGCTGCTGTTTGAGGGTCGGCTCTTTCTTGGTGAGCGCCCTAAACATTGTGCTCTCTCCCAGACGAAAGTCCGGGAACGCCTCGTGGAACTTCTTCCCCAGCACATCGTCCATATTGACCTTTTCCATTGACGCCATGGCGTTGTTATAAAAGATTCCGACGCCGTTGCTGTCAACGATATAAACTCCCTCGTCGATGAGTTCCAAGAGACCCTCTATGATCTTCTGATAATATGTCTCGTTCATTCTGTCCCTGCTCCTTTCGCCGCATATTGCCTGCGCCTTGCCTGGCTCTTTCCTTTATCATATCACAGAAAAGCGCCTGATGCAAACTTTTTTGCACCAGGCGCTTTCTTTCCTAAGCTCTATTCTACTAAGCGCTATTCTATAGGTTGAGTTTAGCGCCTGCTAAGCTTTTCCTTGCAAATTTCGTCATTTTCTGGCATAATAGTAGGGTGGCATTGCCCGTTGGCGGCCTTTGACCGTTGGCGGCCTTTGACCGTTGGCGGCTTTTGCCCATTGGCGGCTTTTGCCCATTGGCGGCTTTTGCCCATGAAAGGAAGAAATTTATGAGATTAAGAAAAGATACCGACGGAATGCTCGAAGAAGAGGTGCTCCTCATTGCCAAGGTTTCCGACGCTCTGGCTCACCCTGCCAGGATCAATATGTTCAGATATATCATGCAATCAAACCGCGCAATGAGCCCCGTATGCAACAAGGACATTGTAGCCAATTTTGACTACGCTCAGGCAACGGTTTCGCAGCACATGAAAAAGTTAGTAGACTCCGGGCTTGTAGAAATAAAGAAGCAGGACAAATTCTCCTATTACTACGCGAATCTGGGCATGCTGATGCAATATCTCAATGCCACAAAGAAATTTTCGGTGCAGTAGTCACGATCCAAAGAAAATACTGCTCCTGCCCGGTGCGTCTGCTTTTTTCATGCCATATGTGCGCATGGTTTGACGCTTACGCACTGCAGGCAAGGAGCGCAATCAAAAAAACATACCCCTTCTCGCTTGCTCGCTTGCTTGCGCCTTGCAGGGCCGCTCCTTCTGGAGCCTGCGCGCCTGCATTTTGGGGTATGTCTTTTATTTTTCGTATTCTGCGTGGTCGGCATATATGGTCAGAGTCCCGTCCATGTGGGCGAAACCGCCCTTTGCTTTGATGGTCTTAAACTCCGTTTCGCCGCTGTCCCGCAGCTTTATCTCGCCATCATCGGGCAAAAGCCGAACGCAGGCCGCCCTGCCTTTCAGAAAGCCCTCGTATCCGTCGCGGGTTTTGATAATCACGCTTTCCGCCTCATCGTCAAACAGTGTCCTGTCGGGGCAAATTACCTTCACCCGCATACCGCCGCCTTCCGTGCTGCTTTTGTCTCTCTTATCTGCGTCCGCCATGCTGCGCCTCGTATCTTTCCGCAACCTCGTCGATGGAACCTGCCATCAGGAAAAGGTTCTCCGGCACGTGGTCGTACTTGCCCTGGAGAATTTCTCCGAAGCCGCGAACCGTCTCCTTGAGCGGCACATACCTTCCCGGGGTTCCCGTAAACTGCTCCGCCACGCTGAAAGGCTGCGAGAAAAACCTCTGGATCTTTCTTGCGCGATTTACCGTCAGCTTATCCTCCTCGGAAAGCTCATCCATACCCAAGATTGCTATAATATCCTGCAAATCCTTGTATTTTTGCAAGACCTCCTGCACCTGTCTTGCCACGCGATAATGCTCCTCACCCACGATCAGCGGGTCGAGAATTCTGGACGTCGACTCGAGTGGGTCTACGGCAGGATAGATGCCAAGCTCCGTGATGGAACGGTTCAGTACCGTGGTGGCGTCAAGGTGCGCGAAGGTCGTAGCAGGAGCCGGGTCTGTCAGGTCGTCCGCCGGAACATATATGGCCTGTACGGATGTGATGGAGCCGTTCTTTGTGGATGTAATCCTCTCCTGCAAAGCGCCCATCTCCGTGGCAAGGGTTGGCTGATAGCCTACCGCCGACGGCATACGTCCAAGCAGCGCCGAAACCTCGGAACCTGCCTGAGTAAATCTGAAAATATTATCTATGAAAAGCAGTACGTCCTGCCCTTCTTCGTCTCTGAAATATTCTGCCATGGTAAGTCCCGTCAGGGCAACCCTCATTCTTGCCCCAGGCGGTTCGTTCATCTGCCCGAATACCATTGCGGTCTTTTCGATAACGCCGGACTCGATCATCTCGTTATACAGGTCGTTGCCTTCCCTTGTTCTCTCGCCAACGCCTGCAAATACGGAAATACCGCCGTGTTCCTTTGCGATATTGCTGATAAGCTCCTGAATGAGTACGGTCTTGCCAACGCCCGCACCGCCGAAAAGCCCGACCTTGCCGCCTCTTGTATATGGCGCGATCAGGTCGATGACCTTGATTCCGGTCTCGTAAATCTCGGACTTTGTATTTTGGTCCGCAAAGCTCGGCGCCGGTTTATGAATCGGTGAAGTTTTTGTTGTATTTACCGGTCCTTTTTCGTCAATGGTCTCGCCTATTACATTGAAAAGTCTGCCGAGAACTTCGTTACCGACAGGTACGGTAATCGGCGCCCCCGTGTCGATTGCCTTCATTCCGCGAATCAGTCCATCCGTGGAAGAAAGGGCAACGCATCTTACCACATCGTCGCCGATATGCTGCGCTACTTCTGCCATAATTTTTCTGTCGCCGTCATGAATTTCGATCGCATTCAAAAGCTCGGGCATATGGCCCTCTTCAAATTTTATATCTATTACCGGTCCAATAATCTGGCTTATTAAACCTTCCTGCATATCGTTACCTCCTCTGTTTCTGCGCCCTCGCAAAGCCCGCCGCCGCGCTTTGCGCATCGCTTGCCCGGCACAAATTCTATTTCTGCGACTCTGCACCGGAAACTATCTCTATCAGCTCGTTTGTGATAGCCGCCTGTCTTACCCTATTAAATGTAAGGGAAAGCTTGTCAAGCATCTCGTTTGCGTTATCGGTGGCATTTTCCATCGCGGTCCTTCTCGCCGCATATTCACATGCCGCAGATTCCGTTATCGCCTCGAAAAGCACCAGCTCGAAGTACTTCGGGATCATATAATCCAGGACCTCTTGCGGCGGCCGGTCAAATTCTATCTGAGCCTGCCTTCCTCCAAGCGCGCTCATATCCAGCGGCAGCAGCTTCTTTGGCTGCGGCTCCTGCCTGAGCGAATTGATGTATGCGGTATGCACTAGGAGTACTTCCGAAACCTCTCCGCTTTGGAATTTTTCTATGATAGGTTTTGCCATCCTGCCCGCCTCTTCGAAGGTGATCTTCTCCGGAGGCTCAACGCATTTTCCGACGATTTCGTATCCATTATATTCGAAATAGTCGCTTACTCTGCTTCCGATCGCATAGATTTCGATCTCTTCCTTTGGCTTTTGGTCAATCAGCGATGCGACCTGTCTTATGACATTGCCGTTGAATCCCCCGCAGAGTCCGCGGTTGCCGGCGATGGCTATAATCAAGGTCTTGCCATTTTCCGTGCTGTCCTGACCGCCCGGCTTTTCGTCCTCGTCAATCATGCTCGCCGCATCCGCCATGGCTTTTTCCATGGCCTGCGAAATTTCGCTTATCTGGGCGCTGATTTTGTCAAAAGCGTTCTTGGCTTTCTTGTACTTTGAGGCGGAAACAAGGCGCATTGCGTTTGTGATATGCTCGGTACTCTCGATGCTCTTCATTCGACGTTTCAGTTCCTGCATATTTTCGGCCATTTCTTTACCTCTTTATTTAACTTTTATTTAGCTTTTAGCTTTTATCTTGTTTATCTAGCTTTTATTTAGCTTTTTTAACTTTTTTATTCAGCTTCTTTGAATTTTTCTATTCCTTCGATCAGCAGCTTTTCGGTTTCTTCGCTCAGCTGTCCTGTTTCTCTGATTGCTTCTCCGATTTCCGGATAGTGGCTGTGTATGTAGCGGAGCAAATTCGTTTCGAATGTCTTGATTCCGTCTATCGGCAGGTCCTCCATATACCCTTGCGATGCGGCATATATGCTCACAACCTGATCCACAACATCCATAGGCTGATACTGCCCCTGTTTGAGCACCTCCATGAGCACTCTGCCGTGGTCAAGCCTTGCCTTGGTTTCCTTGTCTATATCCGAACCGAACTGGGAAAAGCTTGCCAGCTCTCTGTACTGGGCAAGTTCCAGCTTCAATTTGCTGGAAACCTTCTTCATCGCCTTGATCTGTGCGTCGCCGCCTACACGGGATACCGAGATGCCGACATTTACGGCAGGTCTTTGTCCCGTAAAGAACAGCTCAGACTCAAGGAAAATCTGTCCGTCTGTGATTGAAATTACGTTCGTAGGAATGTATGCCGACACGTCGCCCGCCTGAGTCTCGATGATCGGAAGCGCCGTAATCGAGCCTCCCCCAAGCTCAGGGCTCAGGTGCGCGGCCCTCTCGAGCAGTCTGCTGTGAAGATAGAATACATCCCCCGGATACGCCTCGCGCCCAGGCGGTCTCCTAAGCAAAAGGGACATGGCTCTATATGCCACCGCATGCTTGGAAAGATCATCATATATGATCAGCACATCTCTTCCCTGATACATGAAATATTCCGCAATGGCGCATCCCGCATAAGGCGCTATGTACTGAAGCGGCGCCACATCGCTTGCCGTTGCCGATACGACAACGGAATAGTCCATGGCTTCTTTTTCTTCGAGGGTCTGCACCAGTTGCGCTACCGTTGATTTTTTCTGGCCGATCGCCACATAGATGCAGATAACATTCTTACCCTTTTGGTTAAGTATGGTATCTACGGCAATAGCTGTCTTCCCCGTCTGGCGGTCGCCGATGATGAGCTCTCTCTGGCCCTTACCGATGGGCATCATGGCATCGATTGCCTTGATGCCAGTCTGCAGCGGCTCGTTAACCTTTTCTCTCATGAGAACTCCGGGCGCCGGATATTCAATGTCTCTTGTTTCGCGTGTGACGATTTCGCCCTTGCCGTCGATCGGATTACCGAGGGCATCAACGACTCTGCCGATCATTGTCTCTCCTACGGGCACCTCGACGATTTTTCCGGTAGGCTTTACGATATCGCCTTCTTTTATTTCTCTGTCTGAGCCGAGAATTACAACACCTACGTTATCTTCCTCCAGATTCAGCGCCATGCCGAACACGCCGCTTGCGAACTCCAAAAGCTCGCCCTCCATGCAGCGGCTCAGTCCGTAAACTCTCGCGATGCCGTCGCCTACCTGAAGAACCGTGCCGTAATCCATGATTTCGTATCTGCTATGATAATTTTTGATTTGCTCTTTTATGACCGAACTGATTTCTTCCGGTTTCAAATTCATAGGGAATCCTCCCTCCTTAAATATTTTTTAGGGTGCGCAGCAAGGCGTCCAAGTCGCCTCTGATAGTTTTGTCTATCATCTTGCCGTCAACCTGTATTTTGATTCCGCCGATAAGCTTTTTATCGACAATATTTTCGAGCTTGATATTTTTGCGAAGGAGCCTCGTCATCTCCTCCTCAAATTTTTCAACCTGCTCCCGTCTGAGGGGATCTGCGCTGTAGATTTCGCCCACGGCCTTGCCTCGCTCCTCGTCGTAGAGCTTGATGTACTGCCTGCGGATTTTTTTGATCTCCGAGGTGCGCCTTTTGTCCGTCAGGACGAACAAAAAGTTAATCATTTCCTTGCTGAATTTGTCCTCGAGGCTTTCCGAAATGACTTTTTTCTTTTCTGCAGGCATTATCGCGGGACTATTGAGAAATTCCGCGAATTTTGGCGTTTCTTCGAGGACGGTTTCGAGCGTTTCGAGCTCTCCGAGAATTTCGTCTTCTTTTCCGAGTTCCTTCGCA
>CAVGEP010000005.1:0-26525 GCA_963628105.1 Alistipes communis | reverse complement strand
GATATTACCAGTGCCGTGGGCATAGTAATGATTTTTTACGGTGGAATTATGGCATAATTGCCCTGGCTCAATTGAAAAATGATTATCAAAGATTCCCTCATCCCGCTTACAAACTTTATTATGCTAACGCAATAAAAATCCCTTGCAATCTCTTGCTTTCTGCGGTAGAATAGAATTTAGTTTTGAAATATTCATACCAATTCATATCATAGGAGGCATAAAGAAATGTATGTAGTTTGTTTGGATTTAGAGGGCGTTTTGGTGCCCGAAATATGGGTTGCTTTTGCGGAGGCAACGGGAATTCCGGAGCTGAAGAGGACAACCAGAGATGAGCCGGATTACGATAAATTGATGAAGTATCGACTTGACATAATCAGACAGCACGGATTTGGGTTAAAAGAAATTCAGGAGACCATCGCAACCCTTGACCCGCTTCCGGGAGCAAAGGAATTTTTGGACGAGCTTAGAGACTTGACGCAGGTGGTTATCGTCAGCGATACCTTCGAGCAGTTCGCAAAACCCCTGATGAAAAAGCTCGGTATGCCGACGATTTTCTGCAACACCCTGGTTATCGGGCAAAAGGGCGAGATTGCGGACTACAAAATGCGTATTGAAAACTCGAAATACAGCACGGTGCGGGGGCTTCAGAGCATCGGATTCGAGACCATCGCCAGCGGCGACAGCTATAACGATCTGGGCATGATACGCGCAAGCAAGGCAGGCTTCCTCTATAGGACCACCGAGCAGATCAAAAACGACAACCCGGACGTGAAGGCGGTGGAAAGCTTTGACGAGCTGATGGCAGAAATCAAAAAGGTGATCCTATAAAATGCGCCTCGAAGCGATGCTGAGTTTAAGCGTCGATATCGTACACGGACCGCTTAGAAGCGATGACCTGCTGGAAATAGGCAAGGAGGTCGAGCTATATGTTGCGTAGAGACCAACTTAAATTGATTCTTGTCAAAGATGAAGAAGTTTAATAGCAAAGGACATCGGACACACCGGTGTCTTTTTTATTTTTCTCTACAAAGCGACATTATATCGGAAGACAAATCAGCTTGCCCCGAGCTTCGCGAGGAGGCTTGCAGCTTGCTCACGAAGGGAGCGAAAGCTTTGGCTACTGAATTGCACTGTTTGAGTGCGAAACCGGATTGCATAGTCGCACGAGTTTGCAATTCAGTCCAAAGCTTGCGAGCGAGTGAATTGCAAGTCGCAGCCGACGAGTGTTCGCTCGCGGGCGAGCTGCATTTTGCCTTCCGTTTCGATTTCGCCCAAATTCCGCGGAATAAGCCGGTACAGCCACAGGCGATGAGAGCTTGGCTCGTGGGATAACTGATTTTTGTTTTTACGCAGATTTAACGCAGGCGCGATTTCAGACTTAACATTGCCGTCGTATACTAAAATTGCAAAAAGGAAAATATATTAAAACAGGCTTTTGAGAGAAAAGCCTTGCGAATGGAGGAAAACAAAATGAAAAAGATTTTAACTTTGGCAATGTGCGCGATTATGGCGCTTACGGCATTCACAGGCTGCGGAAGCAGCAATTCGGGCGAGGGCAGCAGTGCGGCAATCACGGTAATTTCGAGAGAAGACGGCTCCGGCACCAGAGGCGCATTTACAGAGCTTATGGGAATCATGGCTAATGACGTTGACAACACCACAGCTTCCGCAGAGATCTCCCAAAGCACTTCGGTAGTTATGACAACCGTAGCAGGCAACAAGAACGCCATCGGCTATGTTTCCCTGGGCTCTCTCAACGACAGCGTAAAGGCAGTGAAGGTTGACGGCGTTGAAGCTACAGTTGATAATATCAAAGCCGGAAACTACGCGGTTTCAAGACCTTTCCTTGTGGTAACAAACGATGAGCTCACGGATATCGCAAAGGATTTCATCAGCTTCATCCTCAGCAAGCAGGGTCAGGAAATCATTTCCGAAGAAGGCTACATCACCATCGACGATGACGCGGCGGAATATGAAACAAAGGACGGTCTGGAAGGCAAAATCGTTCTTGCCGGTTCCACCTCCGTATCGCCGGTAATGCAGAAGCTTGCAGACGCATACAAGGCAATCTACAGCGGCGTAACCCTTGAAATCCAGCAGACAGGTTCCGGCGCAGGAATCACAAGCACCATCGAAGGCGCCTGCGACATCGGAATGAGCTCCAGAGAACTCAAGGATGAAGAACTGGCAGAAGGCATCGAGGGAACCACCATCGCCATGGACGGAATCGCAGTAGTGGTAAACAACGAAAACACAGTAGAAGATCTTACCAGCGAACAGATCAGACAAATCTTTACCGGCGAAGTAACCGATTGGTCCCAGGTACAATAAATATACAAGGACGGTAAAAGCGATGAGAAAATATTCGGAAACAATTATGAAAATGGTATTCATGCTTTCCGGGGCGGTCTCCGTGCTTGCCGTGCTGATGATTTGTTGGTTCCTGTTTTCCGAGGGACTTCCAACCATCGGAAAGATCGGCGTATTGAACTTTCTGACAGGCACAGTATGGAAACCTCTCGAAAATCACTTCGGCATCTTGCCTATGATAGTGGGAAGCTGTTATGTAACAGCGGGGGCAATAATCATAGGTGTCCCTATAGGTCTTCTCTGTGCGATTTATATGGCAAAGTTCTGCCCCAAGAGGATCTATAGGATTCTAAAGCCCTCCATCGAGCTTATGGCAGGGATTCCGTCGATTATCTACGGATTTTTCGGGCTGATGGTAATCGTGCCGGTGGTTCAGGAGCTTACGGGCACAAGCGGCAAAGGCATAATCACGGCTTCAATTATGTTGGGAATCATGATACTTCCTACGATAATCAGCGTTTCCGAAGCAGCCATAAGAGCCGTACCGGAATCCTATTACGAGGGCGCGCTGGCGCTGGGCGCCACCCACGAAAAAAGCGTGTTCTTCACCACGGTTCCCGCCGCAAAGTCGGGGATCATGGCGGGTATCATTCTCGGAATCGGCAGGGCAATCGGCGAAACCATGGCGGTGGTTATGGTGGCAGGCAACCAGGCGGTGATTCCGGAAAGCCTTACATCAGGGGTAAGGACCATGACCATAAACATCGTGCTGGAAATGGGCTACGCCGCGAAGGGAATGCACAGAGACGCGCTGATTGCAACGGCCGTAGTGCTTTTCGTGTTCATACTTTTTATCAACCTATGCTTCTCACTTGTTAAGAGGGGGGACAGAAAATGAAGAAATATAAGAATCAGCCCCTTTCGCTGCTGCTTTTCCTACTGGTAAATCTGGGAGCGATCATAACCGGGGCGGTGGTGATTTTCCTGATAGGATATATTTTGTATCACGGACTGCCGAATCTGGCGCTGCCGGGGATATTTTCCTGGGAATACAACGGGGAAAACCAGTCCATGACTCCGGCGATCATAAACACGCTAATCATGACGGCGCTGACCCTTTTGCTGGCGGTGCCCATCGGAGTATTTGCGGCGATCTATTTGGTTGAATATTCGAAAAAGGGCAGCAAACTGGTGGCGGCAATCCGGCTTACGGCGGAAACCCTTTCCGGAATTCCCTCCATCGTCTACGGGCTTTTCGGGTTCATCGTATTCGTCATTACCCTGGGCTGGAGCTATACGCTGCTGGCGGGGGTTATCACCTTGGCAATCATGATTTTGCCGCTGATCATGCGAACCACGGAAGAGGCTCTCATGGCGGTGCCTGACACCTTCCGGGAGGGCAGCTTCGGACTGGGAGCAGGGAGACTGAGAACGGTATTTCGGGTAGTTCTACCATCGGCGGTTCCGGGAATTGCGGCAGGAGTAATCCTTGCCACAGGAAGAATCATCGGAGAATCGGCGGCGCTGATTTTCACCTCCGGCACAAATCCGGTGGTGGCAACGAGCCTTTTCTCCTCGGCAAGCACCCTTTCGGTGCATCTTTACGCACTCCTCACCGAGGGACTTTATACGAATCAGGCCTATGCGGTGGCGGCGGTGCTGCTGTTCTTAGTGATCGGCATCAACGCCCTTTCCAGCGTCGCGGCGAAGAAGCTGGCGGCGAAATAAAGGCAGGGCGGAAAGGAAATAGATATGGATAAAATGACAATACACAATATGAACCTGTACTACGGAAGCTTTCACGCCCTCAAAGACGTAAATTTAGATATTCCGGAGAAGAAAATCACCGCCTTTATCGGGCCTTCGGGCTGCGGAAAATCCACCCTTCTGAAGTCCCTGAACCGAATGAACGATCTGGTGGAGGGCTGCAAAATCACCGGAGACATCAGGCTGGACGGCCAGGACATCTATAACGGCATGGACGTAAATTTACTGAGAAAAAGGGTGGGAATGGTGTTCCAGAAACCGAATCCTTTTCCCATGAGCATTTACGACAATATCGCCTACG
The DNA here is from genome assembly GCA_963628105.1 of Alistipes communis. GTDB lineage: Bacteria > Bacillota > Clostridia > Peptostreptococcales > Anaerovoracaceae > CAG-238. Next base: position 22,147 of record CAVGEP010000005.1, on the reverse strand, counting down.
GTCCGAGAACCCACGGCATAAGAAACAAGGCGCAGCTTGACGAAATCGTTGAAAAATCCTTGAAAGGGGCGGCTATCTGGGACGAAGTAAAGGATCGGCTGAGAAAAAGCGCCTTGGGGCTTTCGGGAGGTCAGCAGCAGAGACTTTGCATCGCAAGAGCCCTTGCGGTAGAGCCCGAGGTACTGCTGATGGACGAACCCACTTCCGCCCTTGACCCGATTTCCACATCGAGAATCGAGGACTTGGCGGAGGAGCTTTCGGAAAACTACACCATCATTATGGTAACCCACAATATGCAGCAGGCAAGCAGAATTTCCGATAAAACGGCATTTTTCCTTTTGGGAGAGGTGGTGGAATATAACGACACCAGACAGCTTTTCAGCTTGCCCCAGGATAAGAGAACGGAAGATTACATTACGGGGAGGTTCGGATGATATGAGAAACAGATTCGATCAGGAACTGGAAAAGCTCAACGCGGAGCTTATCGAAATGGGGGCGCTTTGCGAGGAGTCCATGAATTACGCTATGCGGGCGCTGTTTGACAAGGAAACAAATTTGATTGCGCGGGCTGAGGAGTCGGAAAAGACCACGGACCGCATGGAAAGAGAAATCGAGGACCTTTGCATGAGACTGCTTCTTCAGCAGCAGCCGGTGGCGAAGGATTTGCGGTTGATTTCGTCGGCGCTCAAGATGATTTCGGACATGGAGCGAATCGGGGACCAGGCGGAGGACATCGCGGAGATCGTAAAATACATGGCGGACAGGGAAATTCCAAACCCTCAGCATCTGAAAAACATGGCTTCCTACGCCACGACCATGCTCAGTGACAGCATAAACGCCTTCGTTGAGCGAGATGTGGAAAAGGCGCGAAAAGTCATCACAGACGACGATATGGTTGACGATTTGTTTGCCAAGGTAAAGGAGGATCTCATCGACAGCATCGTGGCTTCCGGAAAAACAGGTCGGGAAGAAGGACAGTTTTTACTTGACATTTTGATGATAGCGAAATATATTGAAAGAGTAGGGGATCATGCAACGAATATTGCGGAGTGGGTAATCTACGGATTGACCGGTTCGCGCCCCGAGGAGACGAATTGATGATATATTTGCTGGAAGATGATGATAATATTCGCAATTTTGTGATTTATGCGCTTAGCAATTCAGGGCTTCAGACAAAGGGCTTTGATGCGCCAAGCGCTTTTTGGGCTGCTATGAAAAGTCAAAAGCCGGACATGGCGATTTTGGACATCATGCTGCCGGAGGAAGACGGAATCAGCGTGATGAAAAAGCTCCGGGCAAATGCCGAAACCCGGGAAATGCCCATTATGATGCTTACCGCAAAGAGTACGGAATACGACAAGGTTCTGGGGCTTGACGGCGGTGCCGATGACTATGTGACAAAGCCTTTCGGGACCATGGAGTTTATCGCCCGGGTAAAAGCTCTCATGCGCAGGGCGGCTCCCCCAAAGGACACGGGGGAATATAGGATAGGATCTCTGTATCTGAATCCATCGAAACACATCATCCGGGTGAATGGCGAGGACGTGGTTTTGACGCTAAAGGAATTTCAGCTTCTGTGCTACCTTGCGGCAGGCAAAGGCAGCGTTATGACCCGCGACCAGATCTTGCAGGACATCTGGGGCTACGAATTCGACGGCGAAAACAGAACCGTGGACGTGCATATCAGAACCCTCAGAACAAAGCTGGGAGAGGCGGGGAATATCATTGAAACCGTCCGGGGAATCGGCTACAGAATCGGAGGGTCGAACTAGATGCGAAAAAAGATTTTTACAGGAATCGCGGTGGTTGCCATAGCGATCATGCTTGTAAGTACCGGCCTTGTGACCGAAATTATTTACGATTATATGGGGGACAAGATCGATGAGCAGCTTGCGGACGAGGCGAGCCTGGTGGAACGGGGCTGGCTTCTTGACGGGGAGAAATATCTCGAAACTCTTGAAAAAAACACAAACATCGGAAGCAGGATCACCCTGCTTTCTTCTTCGGGGGAGGTGCTTTACGACAGCACGGCAGACACCCATAAGATGGAAAACCATATGGAGCGGCCGGAGGTAAAGGAGGCTCTCGAAAAAGGCGAGGGCTTCGCAACCCGAACATCTTACACACTTGCCCACGATATGCGCTATTATGCGAAGAAAACCGGCGACGGCAATATCATTCGGGTTTCCGTTAGCCACGATTCCAGAATGCAGCTTCTGCTGGATACGGCAGGCTCTTTGATCTTTGCTTTGGCAGCAGTCCTGCTTTTGGGACTGACGATTTCTTTCCGAATCGCGAAGGCGATCACAAAACCCATCAACGATATCAACCTTGACAATCCGGGAATCTCCGATGGCTACGACGAGCTGGCACCTTTGCTGGCGAGAATTCGGGAGCAGAACAGCAGTATCCGCGGTCAGATGGAAAAGCTGAGAAAGAGCCGGGAGGAATTTAATATCATCACCGAAAACATGAGCGAGGGCATCGTCATCATCGACAAGGACGGGGAAATTCTCACCTATAACTCCGCAGCTCCCGCCATGCTCAGAGCCGCAGAAAACGGTCAGGGAGCAAAGGAGGCTTCAGAAAAAATCGAAGGCTCCGTGCTGAAGCTCAACCGGAGCGAGCCATTCCGAAATGCGGTCAGCGCAGCGCTTGCAGGGAATCACGAGCATACCTATATCCGAAACGAAAGGGCGACCTACGAGATGATCGCAAGCCCCGTGAAGGATCGGGGAACGCTGAACGGCGCGATTCTGATCATTATGGACGCAACCCAGAGGGAACGGGGCGAGAGGCTGAGGAGAGAATTTACCTCCAATGTTTCCCATGAGCTGAAAACCCCTTTGACCTCGATTTACGGGATTTCCGACATGATGGCCTCGGGCATGGTGAAAGCAGAGGACGTTCAGGGCTTTGCCAAGACCATAAAAGAGGAATCCGCAAGGCTCATAAGCCTCATCGACGATATTATGAAGCTTTCACGGCTGGATGAGAAGGCAGGAGAAGAAACGGCAGAGTCCGCAGACCTTTGGGAAATCGCATCTCAGACCGTTCAGAGACTTGCGACGAAAGCCGCGCAAAATGACATAAAGCTGGAACTGAAGGGCGGGGCAGCGACGGTTAAGGGCCCTGATTATATCGTTGACGAAATCGTCTATAACCTATGCGAGAATGGGATAAAATACAATAAGCCGGGAGGCAGCGTTGTGGTCAGCGTTACCGAAGAAGCGGGGAAATGCATTTTGACCGTGAGAGACACCGGCATCGGAATTCCAAAAGGGGAAGAAGAACGGGTCTTCGAGCGGTTTTACCGGGTGGACAAGAGCCATTCGAAGAAAATCGGCGGCACTGGGCTGGGGCTTTCCATTGTAAAGCACGGCGTGGCATTTCTCGGCGGCAATGTATGGCTGGAAAGCGAGGAAGGCAAAGGCACCACGGTGACGGTGGTATTTCAGAGACAGGAGAAATTGATATAGAATGAAGCAGGAAAATGGAAAATTGAAGAGGACGCTGAATGTAGGCTACGGATGCATGCAGGCGGGATATTGGATGTCTTATGGGGTTTCGACCTGCTTCGCATCGGCATACCTTCTTCCCCGGGGATATTCAAATACCGAGATAGGAATCATACTTGCGGCGGCAAGCGTAATTGCGGTATTCCTTCAGCCTGCGATGGCTGACATTGCCGACCGCTCCCGCAAGGTGTCGCTGATCGAAATCACGCAAATCTGCACGATCTTACTGATGGTGATGGAGGCGGCGCTCTTTATTACGGAGCGGAAATCCGCCGGCCTTTATGTCATCTTCGTTATGATCGTCGCCTGGCAGACGGCGCTTCAGCCTTTGATCAATTCTCTTTGCTTCAAACTGGAAGAAAGCGGGGTACATATCAATTTCGGCATGTGCAGGAGCCTCGGCTCCCTGGGATATTCCATGCTCTGTGCCGTGCTGGGAACGCTGGTGGAAAAATTCGGCTCTGGGGTGCTTCCGGTTAGCGGAGAGGGGGCATTTGCGGCGCTGCTTGTGTCGCTTTTGGTAGTAAAGCGATCCTTTTACGGTGCGATGGGAACGAAGAAGGCTTTGGAAGGCGCGGGCATGCAAGATGCTGAGGCTGTGGCTGCGGAGCCTTGCGAGGAAATAAACCTCTGGCGATTCATCTGCGATAACAAGATATTTGTGATTATGAATGTCGGGGTTATAGGCCTGTATTTCAGCAATTCAACCTTGAATAACTTCATGTTGCAGGTCGTGACGGATGTAGGCGGGGGAAGCGCGGAAATGGGCAGGGTTCTCTCACTGATGGCTTTTCTGGAAATTCCGGCGCTGTTTTTCTTTGACAAGATAAGCGCGAGATTTTCCTACGAAAGCATAATCAAATTCTCGGCGGTTTGTTACGTGCTAAAGGTCGGGTTCATATATGTGGCAAAGTCCATGTGGCTGATATACGCAGCGCATATCTTTCAGACCTTCGGCTTCGGACTGTTTCTGCCTGCGATGGTAGCGTTTATCGGGAAGGCGATGCGCAGGGGAGAGGCTGTTAAGGGACAGGCGTTTTTCCTGGCGATGGTAACAGTTTCGGCAACCCTTGCCTCGGTATTTGGCGGAATTTTGATCGACGCAAGGGGAGCAAAGTTCATGCTGCTGGTTTCCACAGGGATTACTGCGCTGGGAGCGGCTGTGATCATCCTCAGTGTGGACAAGATTCGCAGAAAATAAGCAGAAAATAAATGGCGAGAAGGCGCTGCCCTGCGCTACTCTAGTACATGATGATCGCCCGGACCGGGCAGCCCTGCGCGCAGTAGCCGCAGGTGATGCATTTTGTCTGGTCGATCTGGGCGAGGCCGGATCGGTTATAGGTGATGGCTGCGCTGTGGCAGGTTGCAATGCAGGTGCCGCAGCCCTCGCAGTCTTCTTGATTGATTCTGACGCGCTTTGCCGACACATCGGGGGTATAATCCTGCGGCATCGAGCCGTCAAGGTAGGAGACAATGTCGTCAATGTCCCGGCGGCAACCGAAGCCGAGCATTACGGAGTCTATACCGGGCTGAGAAAAGACATAGTCGAGTGCCTTGCGGTAGTGCGAAGCAAGGTTTCCGCCGCCAAGGGCTTTCATAATGTAGATGCCCTTGCCTGCGCCGCGGGCCTGCGCTATCGCGCAGGCCATGGCGGCGCAGGAGGCAGCTTCGCTGCCGCGGCGGACACCCATGCCGGCATAGTTGAGCAGCGGAAAGATCACATCGCATTCCGGCACAAGGGTCAGTTCCTCCACCACATCAACATGGTGGGTGGAGGCCCCGATGGCGCGCACAAGGCCTGCGGCCTTGGCGTCCATCAGGGCGCGCCACGCGCCGTGGCGCGTGGCGAACTGACCCGTCCTGACTTCGTGCAGAAGAAAAATGTCGATATACGGCACTCCCAGAGCTTCACACTCCTCCAATATCGCTGAATATGCGCCTTTGTAGTCCGTTGCCAAGGTCTTTGAGGAGATGACAAGGCGGCGCGGGGCGCCCGCCTCAACGCGCTCGCCCAGCATTTCCAGCGCTCGCCGGATATATGGGTAAGTCTTGTAATACTGCGCGGTGTCGATAAAATTTATGCCTTTTTCCAGGGCATAACAAATCAGCTCCGCACCTTCCATAGCGGGAAGCGCCAGCTGACCCGGGCCCATAGGCAGCACGCCGAAGCCCACAGGACTTACCCATATATCCGTTTTTCCAAGTTGAATTCTGTCTGAAATATTATTCGCCATATTAACACCGAAAGCCTTTCTTTTTATATTATAATGTGGTATGATTGTTATGTCAATTTATTGCAAGCGGATCACTTTGTGCTTTCGGGAAAGGAGTGCGGAATTGAGTAGCGAACATATCGAACATTTGCAAAATCAGATGGGATTTGAGGCCTTTCGCCACGCTTACAGAGCGGCGATCAAGGAAGTCAGGACGAAAATCGAAATTTTGAGCGAAGATTTCGCCGTTCGCCACGACTACAACCCGATTCACCACATGGAGCGTAGGCTGAAGGTGCCGGAGAGCATCGAAGAAAAGCTGGAACGCCTCAAAAAAGAGGTTTCCATCGAATCCGCCAGAGAAAATATTTTCGACATCGCAGGCATAAGGGTGGTCTGCAACTTTATCGACGATGTCTATGCGGTTGCCGAAATGCTCACCTCGCAAAACGACATAACCCTGCTCACCGAAAAGGACTATATAAAGAACCCCAAGCCCAACGGCTATCGCAGCCTGCACCTTGTAATCTCGGTGCCGGTGTACCTATTGGACGGAGAGGAAGAGGTTCCGGTGGAGGTTCAGATCCGCACCGTTGCCATGGACTTTTGGGCGAGCCTCGAACATAATTTAAGGTACAAACAAAACAAGGACATTTCATCAAAAATTGACATAGAATTAAAGGCCTGCGCAGAGGTCAGCGCGACCCTCGACCGCAGAATGCAGAAAATTTTCGACGAGCTGAACAAGTTAGAATAAAACACTTGCAATCCCTCTCTGATGCGAATTATGCACAAAGAGGGATTTTAGATTTTTTGCACTTGATGCCGAGGGCGAAAAATGATATTTTTTCTAAAATGTTGATACACAATACATTTTTATATTCCAAAATGTTGATGAACGATACATTTTCGCATTCCAAAATGTTGATGCGGCTTAAAAATCCCAATAATTCCCGGCAATCCCCGAACGGAATCCCCGCCCGAGCAAAATTAAAATAAAAGTCTGTACATAAAAGGCTGCCCGAGCAAAATTCAAATAAAAGGCTTGCAATTCCCAGCCGTTTGTGCTATCATATTTTTGCACGATTCAATAAGGTAAGACTAGAAGAGTGGGTTTTCGCCCACTCTTTCAATTTTGTTTGGAGGCTTGACAGTGTCAAAGAAAAAAATTACAGATATAATTGAAGAAATCAGCGAGGACTTCCTTGCTCAGAACGGCCTTGAGCTTTATAACTGCGAGTTCGTAAAGGAAGGCAGGGACTGGTTCCTGCGAGTATATATTGACAAGACGGCGGCACTTTCCCAATATGTTTCAACAGACGACTGCGAGAAAGTCAGCAGATTCCTAAGCGCAGAGCTTGACAGGCTTGACCCGATAGAGCAAAATTACTATCTCGAGGTGTCATCGCCCGGGATGGACAGGGCGCTTTTAAAAGACAGGGACTTCCAACGCTTTTCGGGAGAAATCGTAGATGTCAGCTTATATAAGGCGCTGGATGGAAAGAAAACCTATCAAGGCAGGCTTCTAGGCATAGAAAACGAAAAAATCATCATTACCGATGAAAAAGATAAAAGAATTGAATTTCCAAGGGAGCAGGTTGCGAAGACGAAACTTGCCGTAATATTCTAAGGAGGTAATACAGGAAATGAATAAAGAATTTATACAGGCTATCGAGGATTTGGAAAAGGAAAAGCACATATCCAAAGAAATTTTGCTGGAAGCCATCGAATCCGCGCTTGTATCTGCTTACAAGAAAAACTACGGAACATCGCAGAATGTGCGTGTTGACATCAACGAAGAGACCGGAGACATCAATGTCTACATGAGAATGGATGTTGTGGCGGACGAGGATTTTGAAGATGATCTTACCCAGATTACTTTGGAGGAAGCCATGGAAATCGACCCTCGCTACGAGGTGGGCGATGTGGTGGAATATCAGGTTACGCCGAGAGATTTTGGCAGAATCGCGGCCCAAACCGCAAAGCAGGTGGTTTTCCAGAGAATCAGAGAAGCAGAGCGCGGAATGATCTTTGATGACTTCATTACCCGCCAGGGCGAAATCTTGACGGGAACCGTTGAGAGAGTCAGCAACGAAACCCTCTTCGTAAATGTCGGAGGCACGGAGGGCATCCTTTCTCCTAACGAACAGGTGCCGGGAGAACATTACAAGATCAACGACAGACTCAAGGTCTACATCAGAGAAGTAAGAAAGAGCAACAAAGGCCCGCAGGTATTCCTTTCGAGGTCTCACCCGGGGCTTGTGAGAAGACTTTTCGAGCTGGAGGTCCCGGAAATCGAAGACGGAACGGTTGAGATCAAGGGAATCGCAAGAGAAGCAGGTTCCAGAACCAAGATGGCTGTTTATACGCAGTACGAGAACGTGGATCCCGTTGGATCATGCGTAGGAACCAGAGGAAGCAGAGTGCAGGCTATAGTAGATGAACTTCACGGAGAGAAAATCGATATCATCACTTGGAGCGAGGACCCGGAGGTACTGATCGCTAACGTGCTCAGCCCTGCAAAGGTCGAGAAGGTCATCATTCCAAATGAGGACGAACAGTCGGCGATCGTCATCGTACCGGACTACCAGCTTTCCCTGGCAATCGGCAAGGAAGGCCAGAATGTAAGACTTGCAGCTAGAGTCAGCGGATGGAAGATCGATATCAAGAGCCACAGCCAGTACGAGGCAAGCCTGGAAAAGTCGGATGACTTTATAGAGATCATCGATGAACCGGAGGATATCGATGAGCCGGAACTCATTGACGAGATGGAGGATGCAGAAACTACAGCGCAACCGGAAACCGTAGAAGAACCGGAACTCATCGAAACGGAGGAATAATACGGAGGCATAGTATTGAAGGAAAGAAAAATACCCATGCGAAAATGCGTGGGATGTATGGAATCAAGAGAAAAACAGTATCTGAGCCGAATCGCGATTTTCGAGGGCAAGTTAAATGTTGACCCGGATGGCAGGACCAAAGGACGCGGCATATATATATGCAAGGACAGGCCGGAATGCTTCGAGCTTGCGCTAAAACGCAAGGCTCTCGAAAGAGCCGCAAAGCGCGCAGTCAGCGAAGAAGAAAAGGAAGCGATACGAGCGGAGCTGGAGGCATCGAAATGAGAGGCAAGATAGAAAGCTACATGAGCTTTGCGGCCAGATCGCGAACGCTTTTTACAGGTTACAATACCTGCATGTTCATGATGGCAAAGGGAAAGCTTTCGCTCTTGATTTTGGCGGAGGATCTTTCCGAAAACTCGAAGGACAAAATGCAAAGAGAAGCCGCAAAGAGCGGGCTTGCATGCAGGATATACGGCGAATCAGAAGTCCTATCCCACGAAACCGGGAATGAGGACAAGGGAATTTTCGGCATAGCCGACAAGAATTTAGCAGACGCAATTATAAATGAGATTGATAGACGATCGAAAGAAGAGGAGGTGTTCTAATGGCAAAGGAAAATAATACACAGGAAACCACGATTATCAAGGCAGCCCCCAAAAAGGCTGACGGCCAAAAGGACGAGCAACCGAGAGGAACAGTAAAGGCGGCGAGTATGTCTCAGGTCAGGACACTCGGCGCGAACAAACATCCGCAAACAAGACAGGCACAGCAGGATAAACCAAAGGCACATCCGCCTATTGGTAAACCCGTTGCAAGTAAAGAGCTTGAGACGAGAAATCGTCCGCCACTGGGAAAGCCTATGGCTAAACCTATGGGAAAGCCGATGACAAAATCGGAAACGGCAAAGATCGAGGCAAAGGCCGACGAAGCCGCAAGGGTCGAAGAAATCAAGAAGGCAGAACCGGTTGAGACGAGCGCCGCTCCAAAGGTAGAGAAGGCCCCGGCAGAAGCCCCGAAGGCAGAGCCTGCTAGGACGGAGACCCCGAAGCAAGATGAATCAAAGATAGAGGCACCTAAGACAGAGGTACCCAAGGCGGAGACAGGCAATGTACAGACTCCGGGGGAGGCCGCACCTAAGACGGAGGCGGCAAAGCCGGCACCGCAGAAGCGTCCGATGAGAGCAGAGGGCCAAGGTGAGCGTAGACCGGAAGGAAGACGCGGAGAAACCGGCGAAGGTGACAGAAGAGCATCCGGCCGTAACTTTAGAGACAGAAACGACAAAGATACAAGAGGAGAAAGAGGCCCAAGAGACAGCAGAGACGGCAGAAACGCCAGAGACGGCAGGGACGCCAGAGACGGCAGGGACGGAAGGTCAAATCGCGGAGAAAGAGGCGCAAGACCTCAGTCAGCAGAGGGAAGAAGCGAGGGCCAAAGATCGGCACGCACCGGCGCAAGAAATAACGATCGTCCAGCACTTTCCAAGATGGAAACCAAGCCGAACCAGAAAAATACCGAAAAGCGCGATCATCACGATAAGGAAAGAAATAAATTTGCCAAGTTAGAAAAGGGCGGAAGCCAAGGCAAAAAAAACAAAGACAGAATGCAGCAACGCTCCCTCGAAAAACAGGCAAAACCTAAGAAGCACAACAAACCGAAGCCGGTGGTTGTCGAAGAAGAAGACATTTTGGAAGAACTTCCTACGGGAACCGTCGCGGTTACCGCACCGATTACCGTTGCGGGCTTCTGCGAGCAGGTAGGCGTATCCATTTCATCCGTCATCATGGCGCTCATGAAGATGGGTATCATGGCAAATATGAACCAGAATATCGATGAGGACACAATCCTCATACTCGCAGACGACCTGGGAATCAGCGTTGTCGTAAGCAAGGTAGAGGAGACCGAAGAGGAAGAGGGCCTTGAGCTCTTCGAGGACAAAGAAGAAGACCTGAAGCATCGCGCCCCGATTATCACCGTTATGGGACACGTTGACCACGGCAAGACTTCGCTGCTTGACGCAATCAGAAAGACAAATGTTACTGCATCCGAATCCGGCGGCATCACTCAGCACATCGGTGCTTCCGAGGTAAATATCAACGGACAGAAGATCGTATTCCTGGATACGCCGGGACACGAAGCCTTCACGGCGATGCGTGCCCGGGGAGCTCATATCACGGATATTGCGGTACTGGTAGTTGCGGCGGACGACGGCGTTATGCCTCAGACCATCGAATCCATCAGCCACGCGAAGGCCGCGGGAGTTCCGATTATCGTTGCGATCAACAAGATGGATAAGCCGGGAGCAAACCCTGACAGAGTAAAACAGGAGCTTACAGAACACGGAATCCTTGTGGAGGACTGGGGCGGAGATGTTATTTCCGTGCCTGTATCCGCAAAGACCGGAGAGGGCATCGTAAACCTTCTCGAAATGATTCTCTTGCAGGCAGAAGTGCTTGAACTCAAGGCAAACCCGAACAGACTTGCCATGGGCTCCGTAATCGAGGCAAGACTCGACAAGAACAAAGGCCCTGTTGCCACCCTTCTCGTAACCAACGGAACCCTCAAAACGGGAATGAGCGTTGTAGCGGGAACCTGCGCAGGCAGGATCAGACTTATGACCGACTTCAAGGGCAAGGAAATCAAAAAAGCCGGCCCTGCCACAGCCGTTGAAATCCTCGGACTTTCCGATGTACCGGAGGCAGGCGATGAGTTTAATGCGGTTAAGCAGGATAAACTTGCAAAAGAAATCGCAGATAACCGTAAGCAGAAGCTCAGAGAAGAGATCCTTGCAAGAAACGCAAGCACCACTTTGGAGCAGCTCTTCAGCCAGATTCAGGAGGGAGAGGTGAAAGACCTTAACCTCATCATCAAGGGCGACGTGCAGGGCTCTATCGGAGCGATCGTTGCATCCCTCGAAAAGCTGAACAACGAAAATGTAAGAGTAAAGATCATTCATACAGGCGTGGGAACCATTACCGAATCCGATGTAATGCTGGCAGGAACCACCGGCTCCATCATCATCGGCTTCAATGTAAGACCTACAACGGCGGTTCAGACCTTTGCAGACAGAGAAAATATACAGATCAGACTTTACAGAGTCATCTACGACATCTTAAACGATGTGGAAGACGCTATGAAGGGTATGCTTGACCCTGAGTTCAAGGAAGAAGTCCTGGGCAAGGTTGAAGTAAGAGAAACCTTCAAGGTTCCGAATGTGGGAATCATTGCCGGCGCCTATGTTCAGGAAGGCAAGGTTATCAGAAATGCGGAGGTCCGTCTTGTACGCGACGGCATCGTAATCCACGAGGGAACCATATCATCCCTCAAGAGATACAAGGATGACGCAAAGGAAGTTAACCAAGGCTACGAATGCGGCATAGGAATCGAAAACTACAACGACATCAAGGTAGGCGACGTTATCGAATGCTTCCACATGGTCGAGGTAGAAAGGAAGTAACTGACTATGGCGAAAGGCTACAGACAAGGAAGACTCGGAGAAGAAATCCGCCGCATCATCAGCGAGATGCTCATCAGCGGAATCAAGGATCCGAGAATCACAGGTCACATGATCAGCATTTCTGCTGTCTCGGTGACCGCCGACGGGAGTTATGCCACCTGTTATGTGACCGCACTCAGCTTCGATAAAGACGAAGAAAAAAAACAAGCCGCGGAGAACGAGATCCTGGCGGGACTCACAAGCGCAAAGGGCCTTATTAAGAATGAGATTTCGCATCGGATAAAAGTCCGCCACATCCCGGAGCTGATTTTCAAGATGGATCACTCGATGGACTATGGCAGGCACATAGACGAAATCTTGAATACGATAGACTTTGACAGCTACCAAAAGGATGAAGAAAAAACAGACGAAGATACAGACGAAAAAGGCGAATTATAGGTTCGCCTTTTGGTCTACGGAGGAAAAATCATGAATAATACATATGCGGAAATTGCAGAGGTTCTTGAGAATGCAAACTCCGTTTTGCTCTATCCCCACGTCAGTGTCGACGGCGACGCTCTGGGCTCATGTGCCGCTCTATGCAGGGCTCTTAGGTTAAAGGGCAAGCGCTGCTATGTTTTGGTGGAAGAGGAGCTACCGCTGAATCTGGCCTTTCTGGACAAGGGATATTGCACGGTGGAGCCGAATATTATCGAGGATGTTGACATTTCATTCTGCGTGGACTGCGGAGATACCACCCGATTTCCGGGGCGGGCAGAAAAGTTCGCAGAGGGAAAGACAAGCATTTGCCTGGACCATCACCACACCACCACAGAGTTCTGCGAATATAACTATGTAGACCCGGGCGCTTCGGCAACAGGAGAGCTTGTTTTTGATTTGATTAGAGAAATGGGAATCACCGCCGACAAGGAGATCGGCGAAGCGATTTTTGCGGCGATTACCACGGACACGGGGAATTTCCAGTATTCAAATACCACAAGAAGATGCTTTGAAATCATGACGGAGCTTTTCGACTGGGGCGTTGACACAAACAAGGTAAGCGTGGCGCTCTATGAGAATGTAAGGCTCGAAAGAAAGATTATCGAATCCATGGCATTTTCCACCCTAAACATTTTGGCAGAGGGCAAGGTCGCGGTTGCCTATGTGACCCAGGAGATGCTGGCAAAAAGCGGCGCACTTTCGGAGGAAACGGAAAATGTTATCCGTCAGCTCCGCAGCATTGCCGGAGTGGAATACGCGGCATTTTTGAAAGAAAAAGGCCCTGAAACCATTCGCCTGAGCCTCCGGGCAAAAACCGAGGGAGATGTTGCGGTGATTGCCGAGAAATTCGGCGGCGGCGGGCATATCAAAGCCGCGGGAGCAACCCTAAACATGAGCATGGAGGAGGCCCTCGAGGCGGTTTGTGAGGAGCTGAAAAAAGCAGGAGATGCCCTTTGCGGCGATCCGGCAGCGCATAGCAAAGCGGAGAAGGATAGCAGATAGCAAATACGAAATATGAAAGACGGAATACTTAATATAAATAAGCCACAAGGCATGACCTCCCACGACGTAGTTCGGGACCTGAGGAGGCTGCTCGGTGTAAAGAAAATCGGCCATACCGGAACCCTTGATCCCATGGCGACAGGAGTTTTACCAGTATGCATAGGCAGGGCGACCCGAATTACCGAATATACGGATCTGGACCTCAAGAAATATCGCTGCACCCTGCGGCTTGGGCTGGTAACAGACACGCAGGATATATGGGGAGAGATCCTCGAAGAAAATTCCACCGCAGCTGTTACAACCGAGGCTGCCAGAGAGGCATTTTCTGATTTTCGAGGGAAAATCATGCAAAAGCCGCCCATGTACAGTGCGGTAAGAGTGGCAGGCAGGCGGCTTTACGACTATGCCAGGGCGGGAGAAACCGTAGATGTAAAGGAGCGAGAGGTCTATATAAGTGCTCTGGAAATCGAAGCAATGGACTTTGCCCATGACAGCGATGTAAAGAAGATTACATTCACTGTAGAGTGCTCCAAAGGCACATATATCAGGACGATTTGTCAGGATGTTGGAAGGCGCCTGGGCTGCGGCGCTGCCATGGAGAGCCTTGCGAGGCTGGCAAGCGGCCCATTCAAAATAGAGGAGTCCATCGACCTTTACGAGCTTGTGGACACCTACTCGAGCCGGCGATTTGAGGGCGAAAAGTATTTTGTCCGGCAGGCAGAGGATGATGTCCTTCCGGAAATCGAGAAGCTGATTTTGCCCACGGACTATCCACTGATCCATTTCGGCACTGCCATTATGGACGGCGAAACGGCACGGAGATTCATAGACGGCTGGCACATTTCCATGAGGGAGTGCGAGATCACGCAAAGACCGGAATTTGAAGAAAAAGACGCTCCCATGGAAATTCGACCGGAGTACAGGGGCGCATACAAGATGTATCGCCGCACGGATATGCAGTTCTTGGGAGTGGCATTTTACAGCCCGAAATACAAAAAATTAGTGGCGGACAAGGTCTTTTGCAGAAATGACGAATAAAACGCGGAGCCTGCGGTAGGCCACCAGCCAACATGCGGCCTGCAGCCTGCAGCGTGCGGCATGCGATTTACCACTTGCAAAAAACTTTGACCGGATTAGAGGTAGATACTATGAAAAGCTTTGAAAAAATAGAAGATGCGGGGCGTATAGAGCCTTCGTGCGTTGCCCTGGGGAATTTTGACGGTGTGCATATCGGACACAGCAAGCTCATCCAATCGGCGGTGAGCAAGGCGAAGGAAAAGGGCCTTGCCGGCGCGGTTTTTACTTTCTCCAACCATACAAGAAACCTGATTCCGGGCGCAAAACCGGTGAAAAATATCGTTTATCGGGAAGAAAAGGAAGCCCTTATTGAAGAACTGGGGGTAGAATACTATTTCAGCGTACCCTTTACTCCGGAAATAATGAAGATGAGCCCGGAAGATTTTGTAAGAGTTTTTCTCTGCGAAAGCCTGAATGCAAAGGAAGTTTTCTGCGGATTCAATTATCATTTTGGATACAAGGGCGAGGGAGATACGAAGCTTCTTCGAATTTTGGGGGCAAAATACGGCTTTCATGTAAACGAGGTAAAGGCGGTTTCCATTGACGGAGATGTAGTCAGCTCAACCCTTATCCGCAATATGATAATGGCGGGGGAAATGGAAGATGTGGCAAAGTATCTGGGGAGAAATTACGATATCGGCGGGGAAGTGGTGGTAGGCAATCGCCTGGGACGGAAAATCGGTTTCCCCACGTCGAACATTATGATAGATGAAAGCATGGTTACTCCGCCAAACGGCGTGTACGTGACCTACTGCATATATAACGGCACAAAATATCCAAGCGTTACAAATGTCGGAATCAAACCAACTGTAGGGGCTTTTCAAAAGAATATGGAAACGCATATTTTTAATTTTGATAAGGAACTCTACGGCAAGCAGATTAAGGTTGAATTTATCAAAAAAACCCGTGACGAGGTAAAGTTTGGCAGCATCGAGGAGCTTTCTGCGCAGATTGCAAGGGACTGCAACGAGGCAAAGGCCTATCACGGGCTGTAGGGCAAAAAGTCCGTAAGCTAGTTCGGGGAACCTCCTGCGGAATCTTCCGTGGCGGCGGAATCTTCTCTGGCGGCGGAATCAGCGGCGATGCTGTTATCGGCGCATTGGGTAATTTCACCGCTTTCCTCGGGGCTCCACTCGGAGATAATGATACTGGTAACTACCAAAGCCCCTCCCAGCCAGCCAACGATACCTAGGGTTTCGTGGAGTATGCTTACCGAGGCGATGGCGCCTACAACAGGCTCTACCGTAAATATCAAGGCAACGCGATTTGCTGCAACGTGCTTTTGGCCGACAGTTTGCAATATGAAGCACAGAGCCGAGCAGACGAGCCCCAGAACTATGAGGCTTCCAAGCTCAAGCCCTGTCAGTGTCTCCGGAATGTCCTCGCTAAATAGGAATATACCAAGGAACCCGCAGATCGATATGGTGGCAAGTTCCACAACGGTAAGTGCATAGACATCGTGAGAGCCTGCTAACTTTTCTATTACAACGATTTGTCCAGCACCGAAAAAGGCGGCTCCTAGGCAGATGATATCGCCGATATTAAGACCAAGCTCCGCGCTGCCGCCCATGGAGATCAGGTATACGCCGACCACGCAGATTAAAGCGCAGAATGCGGACTTGCGGGTGAGCTTGATGCGAAAAAATACAAA
This sequence comes from Alistipes communis, assembly GCA_963628105.1. GTDB lineage: Bacteria > Bacillota > Clostridia > Peptostreptococcales > Anaerovoracaceae > CAG-238. The sequence goes on along the minus strand of CAVGEP010000005.1, from coordinate 5,909 downwards.
GTTCAAAAGAGGAACACAGATCGCGCCAAGCGTCGAAAAGAATGCGGTTCTCGATGCGGTGGTATATTTGATGCCGTAGGTGGCGCAGACATAGCAGCCGAACATGAGAATACCGATAAAAATCCCCGCCTTGAGAAGTTCCTTATTGATATTGCGAAGATGCCTGAAAAATACGAGTGCCAGCGCCAGGGCGGCTATGGCAAAGCGTATTGCCTGCACATAGAAAGTCGGAAGAGCGTCTACGTAGCGAAGACCCAGAAAGCCGAATCCCCAGCAGACACCTACGACCAAAAGACCGATGAGCGCGAAGATTTCTTCTTTGCTTTTTTTTCCATGATTGATTTGCATTTTATAGCTCCTTTCGCAAAGGGCAAAATATTTATTTTGATAGTAAAAATAGTAAAAAAGATAGCAACATAGATTGAGTCTATGTTAACATATATTGTGTGAAAAATCAAACGAGGGGGACGAGTTTTATGAAATTATTTGACAACAGGGTGCAGGAAACCAAATACAAGGTGCTTAGGGAGGTGGCGGTACAAACCTGGGAGGGCCACGAGATTTTTCAGGAGTTTAACCGAATGGCGGGAAACATAATTCCGAAGGGGGAGCCGCCCCAGACATGCTGCATATATAAGGACAGGGCCGTTGTAGCGGAAAGAATCCGTCAGGCGGCGGGGGGAAGCCCAAGCGAGCCGGGGGTAGTGCATATCATCGACATCGCCTGCGACGAATGTCCGGAGGCGGGATATGTGGTTACCGACCTTTGCAGAGGCTGTCTCGCTCATCACTGCGTGGAATCCTGTAAGCGGGATGCTGTTATCATTGATGAACATCAACGCGCAAAAATTGACAAGAGCAAATGCGTTGAGTGCGGCAGATGCGCGAAGGCGTGCAAATACAGCGCTATACATAATTTTAGAAGGCCTTGTGAGAATGCCTGCAAGGTAGGAGCGATTTCAATGGCTCCCGGCGGAGAGGCCTGCATCGACTATGAACAGTGCATAGATTGCGGTGCCTGCGTATACCACTGCCCTTTCGGTGCCCCGGTGGATAAATCCAGCATTGTTCAGGTTATTAGGGAGCTGAAGCAGGCGGCAGAGGCTGAGGCAGCGGGTGGTGAGAATAAGCTCATCGCAATCGTAGCTCCGGCAATCGCCAGTCAGTTCCAGTATGTATCGCTGGGCAAGGTCATAACCGGAATCAAAAGGCTTGGATTTGCCAAGGTGCTGGAGGTTGCGGCGGGAGCGGATATGGTTGCCTACAAAGAAGGCAAGGAGCTTGTGGAAAAGGGCTTCCTTACATCCTCGTGCTGCCCCGCTTTTGTGAAATATGTGCAAACAAAGTTTCCCCAGATGGCGCAGCATATTTCTCACAATCTTTCCCCTATGGCAGAGCTTGGATGTTCAATAAAGGAGCAGGAGCCTGAGGCCAAAATCGTCTTTATCGGGCCATGTATCGCCAAAAAGGCCGAAATAAAAAAGGATAGCGTTTCTCCCTATGTGGACTATGTGATTACCTTTGAGGAGCTTCAGGCGCTCTTTGACAGCAGAGGTATCCTGCTGCGGGATCAGGAACCGACGGAATGGAATCAGGCTTCTTATTACGGCAGAATGTTTGCCACCTCCGGCGGAGTTTGCGCGGCAGTGGGCGAGGTACTCAAAGAAATGGATGTCAAAGATTTTGAACTCGATGCCATCTCCTGCGACGGCATCGATCAGTGCAGGGCGGCGCTCCTAAAGGCCAGCAAGGGCGTTTTGCCGAATAATTTTATCGAAGGCATGGTGTGCAATAGAGGCTGCGTCGGCGGCATGGGAAATCCTACCTGGAGGGAGGATCTTTACGAGGAAATCGAGGAACATGCCGAAGAAGCCGAAACCCCGGGGATCCTGAGCCATCTAAACCTGAAGGCAAAATAGCGGATCACGATTTCGAGCATAAAAAAAGCCGCTCCTGCTGACACCAAGAGCGGCAAGGCTGTAAAAGCCTAATCCCTCAAACGGCAAAGCCGAAAGACCTTACCTCTTGACACCATATTAGCATATTTTTCGCTTGTTTGCAACAGAAAATTAAAGCTTTATTCTCAGCGAAAAAAAATCGAAATATTTATCGCAAATAAATTGAAAAAAATATCAAAATTATATATAATGTTTTAAGTAAAGCAAAAGATAAATATATCAACGGAAAAGAGGAGAATATAATGGGATTCGCGACAGAAGTAGGAATTGACCTGGGTACGGCCAATGTACTCGTATATATAAAGGGGAAGGGCATCGTTCTCAACGAGCCCTCAGTGGTTGCCATCAACAAAGATACCGACGAAATCCTTGCGGTAGGCGAGGAGGCCAGACAGATGCTAGGAAGGACGCCTGCTAATATAGTAGCGGTAAGACCGCTTCGTGACGGCGTTATTTCGGACTACGACATAACCGAGAGAATGCTGAAGCATTTTATCCGCAAGACATGCGGCAGCGGCAGATTCTTCCGGCCGAAGATCATGGTCTGCGTTCCGAGCGGAGTTACCGAAGTAGAGAAGCGCGCGGTGCGTGAGGCGGCGACCCAGGCGGGTGGAAAGGATGTCTACCTTATGGAAGAGCCTGTTGCGGCTGCTATCGGAGCTGGCATCGACATCTCCAGACCCGACGGAGTTATGGTTATCGATATCGGCGGAGGCACCACGGATATTGCGGTTATTTCGCTGGGAGGCATTGTAGCCAGCACGTCAGTAAAGATAGCAGGAGACAAATTTGACGAATATATTATCAAATATATGCGCAAGGAGCATAAGCTCTATATCGGCGAGAGAACTGCCGAGGAGCTGAAGATGACCATAGGCACGGCCTTCCCGAGAGATGAAGTCGTGTCGATGGAGTGCCGCGGCAGAGACCTCGTAACAGGCCTGCCAAAGAGCGTTGAGGTCACCTCAGAAGAGATGGCGGAGGCCCTCGAAGAACCTCTGCATGCTATATGCGAGGCGGTACACAATGTTCTGGAAATCACGCCGCCGGAGCTTGCGGCGGACATCAGCAACTCCGGCATTATCATCACCGGAGGCGGTGCACTGCTCAGCGGAATCGACAAACGAATCCAAGACAGAACACAAATCAAAGCAATAATTGCAGAGGACCCAAAGTCCTGCGTTGCGGTTGGAACAGGAAAATCACTGGATATTCTTGAAAAACTCGAAAGCAGTTCACTTAACAGAAGGGCGCCTTATCTTTAGAAAAAAGTTCAGCGTCCCCTAGGGGACGCTTTTTTCGTAGAAAATACAAATCCGCAGGTAATATGTAGATAATAATATGTAGATGATATTAAGAGGAGAAGCAAAAGAAAATATGAAATTGGAATTGATAGCCACGGCTACCTTCGGTCTGGAGGCGGTCGTAAGGCGCGAAATAGAAAAACTCGGATACAAAATAATAAGATCAGAGGATGGCAAAATAACCTTTCTTGGAGATGAGCGTGCCATCGTGCGTGCGAATCTTTGGCTCAGAAGCGCAGACAGAGTCCAAATAAAGATGGCAGAGTTCGAAGCACTCGAATTTGAGGACCTCTTTCAGCAGATGAAGGCTTTGCCTTGGGAAGAATGGATCCCGATCGACGGAAAATTCGTGGTAAACGGCTCCTCGGTCAAGTCGAAGCTTTCAAGTGTGCCCGCCTGCCAATCGGTCGCGGAAAAGGCGGTGGTGGAGCGCCTTAGGGAAACATATGCGGTAGAATATTTCCAAAAGACCGGGGCGAGCTACGAGATCAAGATTACTCTCCTAAAGAACCGGGTGACGGTAACACTGGATACCACCGGCCCCGGACTTCACAAGCGCGGATACAGGACTCACAGCGTTGAAGCGCCCATCAAAGAAACCCTTGCCTCGGCCATGATTCAGCTCTCATTCTGGAATAAGGATAGAATTCTCTCGGACCCATGCTGCGGCTCAGGGACGATACCAATCGAGGCGGCCATGATAGCAAAGAACATCGCTCCGGGGATTAGCCGCAGCTTTGTAAGCGAAGAATGGGAAGCGATACCAGCAAATCTTTGGAAAGAGGAGCGCAAGGCGGCATTCGAGGCAATCGACAACGACTGCCAGCCGAAAATTTTTGGTCTTGACATCAATCCAAATGCCATAGCCGCCGCAAAAGCCAACGCCGAAGCGGCGGGAGTGGAGGACTGCATACGCTTTGCCGTCGCGGACATTTCCGCCATGCGCACCAAGAGCCTAAGCGGTGTGATAATCACCAATCCGCCATACGGAGAGCGTATCGGCGATAGACAAAGCATCGAAAAAATCTACAAGGCATATCGGCAATTCATCGCTGAGAATCCGACATGGTCGCTCTTTGTGGTAACGGCCGACAAATCCATCGAGAAGGCACTCGAAAGAGCCGCGGATAGACGCAGGAAGCTCTATAACGGCAGGCTCGAGGTATGCTATTACCAATTTCATGGAGAAAAAGTATGAATATAAGAATTGATCGAAGCACAAAGGTCCCCATGTATATCCAGATCGCAACTCAAATGAAGAGGCAGATCTTTTCCGGGGAGCTGGCAGCGGGCAGTACCTTGCCGTCAGAACGGGCGGCCGCAAAGGTTCTCGGTGTCCATCGCAACACGGTCATAAAGGCATATAATGAACTGAAGGCCGAGGATTTGATCGAGTCAAAACAGGGCACCTGCTACATGGTAAAAATCTCGCAGGCCGAAATGTGTTCTCGTAGTAGGGATACAAAATCCCAATCGGATGCGAGCAAAAATGCAAAATCCGCGTATGCCGCTGGCAGGGCAAAAAAAGTTAACTGGCAGGCGGAAATCAACGAAAAGTACCTCGATATGGAGGTTACCTTCGACAACCTATTTCAGCGCTTTGAGAGGAAAAATATCATTTCTATGGGCAGCGGGATCGCCTGCCCTGAGATTTATGACCGAAAGAAGCTTGCCTCGGATATCGCAGACGTTGTCTCAGGCGAGGGGAAGACTCAATATTTTTATAGCCCCTACAAGGGCGACAGATTGCTCCGTCAGCAGCTCATATCATTTCTAAGCACCAAGGGCATCAAGGCAAATATCGGAGAAATTCAAATTCTGACGGAGACAAACCAGGCGCTGGACTTCCTTGTGACATTGCTTGTGAGACCGGGAGATTCAGTAATAATGGAGGAGGCTGTTTCTCCGGATGCATACCGGGCTATGGAGCTGGCAGGAGCAAAGATCGTAACGGTACCTATCGACGAGGACGGCATGGACTGCGATGCTCTGGAGACAGCGGTTATCATGGCAAAGCCGCGCCTTATCTACCTGAATTCCAGCTTTCACGACCCTACCGGCACGATCCTATCACAGGACAGAAGACAAAAGATCATTGAAATTTCCGGCAGGTATCGCATACCTATCATAGAAGAGGATGCGGCTTCGGAACTGGTATACGATGGCCCGAAGCTCCCGCCTCTGAAGGCACTGGACAAGGCAGAAAATGTAATATACATATATTCGTTTTCACTTTCGTTTGTGCCGGGACTGTCGCTGGCCTTCGTCGTTGCAAACAGCAGGCTTATAGAGAGTCTCAGCTACCTGGTGTCGGTGCGGATGATGGCAGTTGACTGGACATCCCAAAAGCTGCTTGCAAAATACTTGGCAGACGGCAGTTATTATAGCATAAGCCGTGCGTTTCGAGAAAATTATATGAGAAAACAGGAGCTTGTATGCCGCAGCCTCGACGAAATGAGGGAGCTTGGCATCTCCTATCAGAGGCCATGCGGCGGTGTATATATATGGTGCAGGCTTCCGGAAGGCCTTGACAGCAAGGAATTTACCGACGCAGCCTATCGGAGGGGTCTTGCGGTGATACCGGGATATATATTTTTCCCGAAGAAAAACGGAGGCAGAGACCACATCCGCATCAACTATTCCTTTG
>CAVGEP010000004.1:4224-28276 GCA_963628105.1 Alistipes communis | reverse complement strand
CAAACTCGCCGCGAGGATCGGCAACCTCAAAAATATCGCCGTCCTCGTTCTCCATTATTTCATCCAGAGAAATCGGCTTGCCAGAGCGGTTATGATGCCACTTTCGCATGAAATCCGTCTTGACGGTGCTGCTGGTGGTTTCATAGTCCTCCACGGTGCGGTTTTCCCAGATCGCGTCAATCATCGGCTGCCAGTTCTGTTCCGCAATCACCATGTCGGTGACATTGCCGACCAGATTGCTGAACTGCTGATAGGTTAGCCACGGAACTTCCACGCCCTGCGGGATGTTGTAAAGATTTTGAAACCCCAATCCGTTCTGCTCAAATTTCATGCGGATGTAGGGGATGATGCTGTACGACAGCCGCCACAAGGGGAAGTAGCCTGCGTACTGATTCCAGTTGCCGGGAATATCACGGTAGTTGCCCTTGCGGTCTTTCACTTGAAAGAACTGCCATGCGCACCATGCGTAGCAGTCCCACACAAGCAGCTTGAACATATCGTCACATACGATGTGGTCATATTTATCTGTCCGCAAGACCTCATACGGACAGCGGGGCAGTTCATAGGCGGGCTTCCACTTCTCCGCAAGCTCTCGCGGCAGACTGTAAAACAGCGTCAGCCATGATTTGTCGCTGTCCTGCGGTATCTCGATGATCTCACCGGGCAGCACCACAAGAAAACCTTTCGGGCCTGTCTGCTTGTCCATCAGCGTCACCTCCAATCGCTTCTGTATTCAGCCCTCTACTATATATGGCATGAGAAGGGCTGAATTGTTCCAATGCTTTCAAACTTTTTTGAGATTTTTTGAAAAAATCTCGGAATGGATGGGATAGGATTGATTTAAGGCAATTATACCTGAAAGCTGTGAATAAATCTATTGCTTTTCGTGACGGCAAAAAAATAACGGGTATCCGGCTTTCACCAGATACCCGTTATTTCGTTGCCAACCCTGCCTGACAGATGCCATAATCGTAATTTTTAGAATTACTGTCTTATGAGCACCCATGCGAGGGGCGAGCTGTTTTGAGTAATGTCTCGAAGGATGCTGCAAAGGAGGATTGCTGCATCAGACGTTTATTTCTTTCGGTCTTGCTATATCGCCGCCCGATAGCACATCGTCGTAGATTGCCCGCGAGCCGCCGATAAATTTCGGCCTGGTTCTGGCGCATACGATGGGAGCTTCTCCGATTTTTTTGATGCTGAGCCTTACGGGTACCGCAACTTTTTTTAGCTGCATTCCGATCAGGGTGTTTCCGATATCGATTCCGGCGTCAGCTTTGATCTCCTCCACCGCAACAGGGTCCTTGGCCTTGTGATACATCGTAGTTGCAAACGAGCCTCCCGCATGAGGATGCGGCACCACATTGACGATTTCCGTTCCCGGAAGCAGTGCCTTCTTCTCGACGATTACCGCACGGTTAAGGTGTTCGCAGCACTGCGCCGCAAGGAAGATTCCCTTCGGCTCGAGCACAGACATGATTCCTTCGTAAATCGCCTGTGCGGCATTTATGTCAGAGCCCTTGCCAATTCTCTGGCCCATGACCTCGCTGGAGCTACAGCCTACAACAAAGATGTCGCCTTTTTTGAGCTTTGCGATCTCCACAAGCTCTTGCGCCGCCGCCTGCGCCTGCTCTTTTATTTCTTCATAAGTAATGCTCATTTTTTCGCCTCCCGCGCTTTTCATTTTATACGCCATATATGCTATATTGCTATATATGCCATCTTATGTGTGCTATCCCATGTAAATTAAATCTGCCAGCTGTTAAGATAATGAACCTGCTGCGGGGTGAGCTCGTCGATTTCTATGCCCCATGCCGCAAGTTTTCTTCTGGCTACGACATCGTCGATTTCTGCGGAAACATCGATTACATCGTTTGCGAGGTTCTTGTGATGGTCGCGGATATACATTGCCGACAGCGCCTGCACCGCGAAGCTCATATCCATGATTTCTGCCGGATGCCCGTCCGCGGCGGCGATGTTCGCAAGCCTTCCCTCGGCAATTACATTTACCCACTTGCCGTTTTCAAGGCGATAACCCATTATGTTTTCGCGCATTTCTTTCTTTTCTACGCAGTCCTTCTCAAGACCTGCCATATCGATCTCTACATTGAAGTGCCCGGCATTTGCAAGGATCGCTCCGTCCTTCATCTTGAGCATATTGTCCACGGTAATTGTCCAGGCGCAGCCTGTGGCCGTCACGAAAATATCCCCAAGAGGCGCAGCCTGCTCCATCTTCATTACGGAAAATCCGTCCATGCGGGCTTCTATCGCCTTTACCGGGTCGATTTCGGTTACGATGACCTGAGCTCCAAGGGCCGCGGCTCTCATGGCAATTCCCCGTGAACACCAGCCATATCCCACGACGACCACAGTCTTTGCGGCTATTATGAGATTTGTGTTACGCATGATGCTGTCCCAGGTGGACTGGCCTGTGCCATAGCGGTTGTCAAATAAGTGTTTGCAGTCCGCATCGTTTACGGCAACCATTGGGAATTTGAGTACGCCTTCTCTTGCCATGGCCTTCAGACGGATGATGCCGCTGGTGGTTTCTTCGCAGCCTCCCCATACCTCCTCTGCAAGTTCCGGACGCTTTCCGTGAAGGCAGCTTACGAGGTCTGCCCCGTCGTCGATGATGATATTCGGCTTGTGCTCAAGGCACATTTCAATATGTCTTTGGTATTCCTCAGGGCTTGCGGCATGATATGCATAAACCTTGATGCCGCTGTCTGCAAGAGCCGCTGCGATTTCGTCCTTTGTGCTGAGGGGATTGGAGCCTGTAACGGACATCTTGGCGCCTCCTGCCGCAAGGACCTTGCACAGGTACGCCGTCTTTGCCTCAAGATGGACCGAAAGTGAAATCTTGATTCCTTCAAATGGCTTCGACTTCCGGAACTCGTCTTCCATGCCCCGAAGCAGCGGCATATGGTTTCTTACCCACTCGATTTTCTGGTGTCCTGCAGGGGCCAGGGACAAATCTCTGATTTCGTAATCTTTCATCGTTTTTTCCTCCGTAATTTTTTGTATTATTCAACCGTAACCGACTTTGCCAAATTCTTTGGCTTGTCGATATTGCAGCCTCTTTCCTTTGCTACGTAGTATGAGAAAAGCTGCAGCGGCACAACGCTGAGAAGCGGCGTGAGCTCGTCTCTGCAATCCGGTATGTAAATTACCTCGTTGCTCTGAGCCTCGATCTCTTTGCGGCCTTCCTTTGCGATGGAAAGCACGTGCGCGCCTCTCGCCTTGATTTCTTGTATGTTCGAAAGCATTTTTTCATATAGCCTGTCCTGGGTGTCCAGGCACAAAACCAATGTTCCCGGCTCCATCAGTGCGATGGTTCCGTGTTTGAGCTCGCCTGCCGCAATCGCAAATGAGTTGATATATGATATTTCTTTGAGCTTCAGGGAGCCCTCATAAGCCACCGCGCAGTCGAGTCCTCTGCCGATGAAAAATACCTGATCCCTGACATAAAGCATCTTCGCGAGCGCCTCGATTTCTCGCACATCACTCAGGTATCCGGCGAGTTTTTCCGGGATCTTCTTCAAATCCGCAACGAAGGCGCGATAAAAGTCTTCTGTTATCGTACCCCTGGTTATGCCCATGTAGAGGGCGAGAAGATACATGCAGGTAAGCTGCGTGGTATATGCCTTGGTGGATGCTACCGCAATTTCCGGTCCCGCCCAGGTATAGAAAACATCGTCTGATTCCCTGGCAACGGAGCTTCCTACTACATTTACCACGCTCAGAATCCTGGCTCCCTTGGCCTTGGCTTCTCTTAGGGCTGCAAGGGTATCGAGGGTTTCTCCGGATTGGCTAATTGCGATGAACAGGGTCTTCTCGTCCACCAGCGGATCCCTATATCGGAATTCCGATGCCACATCTACCTCGACCGGTATATGCGCAAATTTTTCTATAACCGCCTTGCCCACGAGCCCCGCGTGATATGCCGTGCCGCATGCAACGATATATATCCTGGAAAATCCCTCTAAGTCTTCCTTTGTGAGGGAAATTCCATCAAGCTTTATGCGTCCCGTTTCGTCTATCCTGCGGTTCAGAGCCTCTGCTATGGCCTTTGGCTGCTCGTAGATTTCTTTTAGCATGAAATGGCTGTAGCCTTCTTTTTCGGCGGCGTCCGCGTCCCATGTAACGTGAAAGACCTCTCGATGTACGGGATTTCTGTGCTCGTCGAAAATCTTGATTTGGTCAGCCGTTACGACTACCATCTCGCCGTTTTCGATGAGATAGATCTCCTTGCAATGCTTCATCAGCGCCGGAATGTCCGATGCTATGAAATTCTCGCCCCGGCCTATGCCTGCAATAAGGGGTGCGTCCTTTCGGACGGCAACGAGCTTGTTTGGGTCTTTGCTTGATACGACCCCGAGCGCATATGCCCCCGTCATTTCCTTGGTTGCAGCATATACCGCATCCTCAAGCTTATTGCAATTTTTCATGTGAATTCCGATAAGATGAGCCGCAACCTCGGTGTCCGTATCGGATTTGAATTTTATATTGTGCTCCGTAGCGAGCTTTTGCTTCAGCTCCACGAAGTTTTCGATTATTCCGTTGTGAACTATGGCCACGGTTCCGTCGGCATTCGAATGCGGATGCGCATTTATATCCGAGGGTGCGCCGTGTGTGGCCCATCTCGTGTGACCGATTCCCGTATGGCTGTCAAAGCTAATGCCGCGCGCCATTTCGCGCCTCAGAAGCTCCTCGAGATTTGCTATCTCTCCGACTTTCTTGCGGATGTCGATTCCGCCGTTTCTGACCAGGGCTATCCCTGCCGAGTCATATCCCCGGTATTCTAATTTTTTCAGTCCATCCATTATGATGTCTCGAGCATCATTTTTTCCTACATATCCAACAATACCACACATTTTGTTTTATCTCCTAAATTTCTTTTCGATCAGAGCCGCAAGGTCCTCGGCCAGGCTCGTTATCATCCGGATGTCACTTCCCTCGAGCATCACTCGTACCAGCGGCTCGGTTCCCGACGGCCTGATCAGTACTCGGCCATTTCCCTGCATCTGTTTTTCGATCGCCGCAATCGAGGCGGCAACCTCTTCGTCTTTCATATATGTTTTTTTGTAATCATTGTTAATTCTGGCATTTACCAAAACCTGAGGATAGATCTTGATCTCATCGGCAAGCTCGGATAAGTTCCTGCCGGATTCGAGCACTGCCCGCACGAGCTGAAGCGAGGACAAAATCCCGTCGCCCGTTGTCGTATGTTCAAGGAAAATGATATGTCCCGACTGCTCACCACCGATTACGCAGCCTGTCTGGAGCATTCTCTCCAGCACATAGCGGTCGCCGACTCCCGTAACGTCTACGCTGATTCCCATCGCCTCCATTGCCTTGTGAAAGCCGATATTGCTCATGACTGTTGCGGTAACCTTGTTATCCTTTAGTTTGCCATCTTTTTTTAGCATCTTTGCGCAGATTGCGATGGTCTTATCTCCGTCGAGCACTCTGCCGAGCTCATCGACCGCGATGAGCCTGTCCGCATCTCCGTCGAAGGCAAGGCCTATGTCCGCGTGATGCCCGAGCACCGCCTGCTGCAATTTTTCCGGATGGGTAGAGCCGCATCCATCGTTGATATTCGTGCCGTCCGGCCTGTCGCCGATCGTAATAACATCCGCTCCCAGTGCCTCATAGACCTGCGCAGCCACCTTGTATGCGGCTCCGTTTGCACAGTCTAGGACAACCCTCCTGCCATCGAGGGTATATCCTGCAGTTTCGAGCAGGTGGCGTGCATAAATTTCTGTGGCATCTTCCTCTGCCTCGAGGCATTTTCCGATTTCCTCTCCGGTAGCATGACTATTTACATCGACACTGGATATGATAAGATCCTCTATCTTCTCTTCGAGCAGGTCGTCTAATTTGAATCCCTGACCGCTAAAAAACTTGATCCCGTTATATTCGAAGGTATTGTGCGAGGCGCTGATAACGATCCCCGCATCCGCTCCGTAATGCCTCGCAAGATAAGCAACAGCCGGCGTCGGAATGACCCCGGCTTTGATAACATTGCCGCCTACGGCCAAAATCCCGGCCGCGAGCGCGTTTTCCAGCATATCGCCGGAAACTCTCGTGTCCTTGCCAATTACTATCACAGGCCGCTCATTGCTCTTCTTGAGGACATAAGTGCCTGCCTTTCCCAATTTGAATGCCAGTTCCGGCGTAAGCTCCTTATTGGCAATGCCTCTTACGCCATCGGTTCCGAAAAGTCTTCCCATTTATTTCTCCTATTATTCTCCTACTATGATGTAGTGATGCGCCGATATTCTGAATTTAGTTTGTATTTTCGATTGTTATTTTTATTTTGCTCGGCGTGTATTCAAGGTCCGCGTGAGTTTTTTTGCATGTACAGGTAAGAGCCACCTCGTGTTCGCCCGCTTCCAGGCCCTCGACGTCTGCCGCCAGAACGAAATCTTCTCTGGTAATATCCTCTAAATCATCAGACTTTGCCATTACGGTAACCTTTATCTCCACGCTGCCTGCCGTGGCCAGCATATCTTCCGTTATTCCGTTTATCTCCACGTCATTTTCGCTAAAGGTAAAGGTGCTCGTTTCAACTCCCTTGACGGTAACCTTGAGGTAAAGGTTCTCTGACTCGGTGGCTACGCTGACGCCCAAAGGCAAATTAGGCACCAGCTTTATATCCGTATCCTCGTAAACACCGCTCAGGTCGACCGTCTGGCAGGTGATGCTTTCTATGGTCGCAAGAACGCTGTCTCTGCCCTTTATCGTAATCGTTTTTGGCATGGAAGTGCTGCGCTCGTACTCCGTCGAGTCGAGCCCCTCCACCGGCACCTCGAGTTCTACGGTTTTCTTTTGGAGAAGAACTGCCGTAATCGAGATGTTTTCTTTGCTTGCGGTAACTCCCTCGACCTGATTTCCGTTCGAATCTACCGGGATCAGCGAAACCGTGAAGGATTTCATCTCCGTCCCGACCTTGGATGCGTCCAAAATGGCATTGACAGATGTAACCTCATCTACCAGGGTCTTGGCTCCCGTTATCTTGACCTGCTCGTCGCTTACCTGCAGGATATTTGGCTCTGCATCATCGCCCTCGATGTTGGCAATTACGGTATTTACGGGCTTAGCTTCCGTCACGAGGTCGTCCACTACAACGGTCATCTTCTGGACGCTCACATTCTCTATGGAAACATCGTCAGGCGAGGATATATAAAGCTTGAGCTTGTGGGTGCCCTTTCTGAGGCCCTCCACGTCAGCGGTGACACTGAAGTCGGATTTTTTTATTTTGCCGATGGCCGAACGCTGGCAGGAATAGCTGATGTTGACTTTTTCGTAATCTGTTGACAGGATGACCAAATCTTCCGCCGCGAGCTCGTCCTCATTCAATATGGTAATCGGCACTCCCTTTACGGTATCCGTTGAAGACTGGTTCACATCTACCAAAACATATGACCACAAAACTATAGCTACAACCAGGGCGAGGATTAAATTGATCTTGTTACTTTTTAGCATTTTTCCCTCCCCTTATGGCCTTGCTGATTCTATCGGAAAGCTTCTGTTCCTTTTCGCCCTCGAAATAGAGGCTAAGGAGCATCTTCTCTATCTTCTTGCCGTCAAGGAATCTAGTCAATTTGCCGTTTTGGGCGACCGAAATTACGCCGGTCTCTTCGGATACGATGATTACGAGCGCATCCGAGTTTTCGGTAATGCCGATGCCGGCTCTGTGGCGTGTTCCCAGTTCCTTGTTGAGCTCTTTGTTCTGTGTAAGCGGAAGCACGCAGCCTGCCGCGTGCAGCTTGTCCGCGCGTACGATCACTGCACCGTCATGCAAGGGGGTTCCTTCGTAAAATATCGTTCCTATCATCTGAGCCGTGATCTTTGCATCGATAACCGTTCCAGTTTCCACTATATCATTTAGGGAAATCTCCCGTTCTATTACGATCAGGGCGCCTGTCTTGCTTGCGGACATGGAATTTATCGCCTCCACGAACTGGCCGACGATGTGCTTGGCTTCTTCCTTGTCAACCTCGCCGAAAACATTGGTAATTCGGCTTCTGCCGATGTATTCAAGGCCTCTGCGAAGCTCCGGCTGGAAGATGACCACGATGGCCACCAGTCCCGCGCTGATCAGGCTCGACAGGAGCCAGTGCAAGGTATAAAGGTGCAGCCACCTGGAGGCTACTGTTGCAACCACAAGAAGGAGCAAGCCCTTTGCCAGCTGCTCCGCTCTGGTTTCTCTGATAAAACCCAGTAGTTTATATATTAAAAATGTAATGATTATTATATCTAAAACATCCGTAATTCCAACGCTTGAGGCTATGTTGTCGAAAAAATTGTTCACAAGGTGCTCCTTTCTGCTTACTATTTCTATTTTACTTGAAAAATATATCATTTTCAAGTGCGATATGTGATTTATTTTATCACTTCGTCGAAAATCAGCAGGGCCGATGGGTTTGACAATTGCGGAAAAAAATGCAATAATGGCTAATAGACAAAATTCAAGAATTCGGAGCGTTTATATGGACAAAATCGGCAAGACAGATGGGATAAATACAAAGGCAAATACGATGGCTAAGATGGAGCAGTTTTTTCGCGAGATGCTTGAGGATGAGACTCTCGCGAGGATCGTATTCTCGGGCAAGAGAAAAAAATCGCTGGAATATGACAAGGTTACGATGCGCCCCGTGGAAATCGGCGGCGAAGCGAAATTTCAGGCGGAATTTTGTTATCCGAAGAAGGTTTTGCATAGGAACCTAGATGCAGATGGTGCGAAGGAGCTCGCGCTTTTGCTGGTTGAGGAGGACTTCAAGCAGGTGAACGCGTTCACGGGGGGCGGCGCGTTTCAGGCCCTGGCTGCAAGGCCTGAAACGCCTCGCATCACACGGACGGTGCAGCAGCGCGCGCAGGTGATGCGAGGCACGCAGGTGCCGGGGCCCGCAGGGCCCGGCGCCTGCGGCGCCGCCCCCCGCTGCCACAACCGCACAAAGAACTACGTGCTCCCTGCAGGCGAGCCATGCGATTTTCTCATAAGGCTTGGCATCATGGACCGGGACGGGACGGTCTTTGCCCGCAGCTATAGCAAGTTCCGCCAGATAAATCGCTACCTGGAAATCGTAGAAGATGTCTTCCCATATCTCCCAAAGGACAAGACGCTGAAGATCATCGATTTTGGCTGCGGGAAGGCCTACCTTACGTTCGCATTATACCACTATCTTGCGGTCGTAAAGGCTCGCGATGTAGAGATAATCGGCCTCGACCTAAAGGAAGATGTGATCGATTTCTGCAGCCAGGTCGCCGCTGACCTCGGATATGCCAGGCTCAAATTCCTCAAGGGCGACATCGCAGATTATACGGATGATCATGCCGACATGGTGGTGACCCTGCACGCCTGCGATACGGCAACAGACTATGCTCTAATCAACGCCGTCGCCTGGAATACGAAGGTCATCCTCAGCGTTCCGTGCTGCCAGCATGAGCTCTTTCGACAAATAAAAAACGACCTTCACAGACCGATGCTAAAGCACGGGATTTTGAAGGATCGCCTGACCGAATATCTGACAGACGGCCTGCGTGGGCTGAAGCTGGAGGCCGCAGGATACGATGTTTCTATGATCGAATTCACATCGCTTGAGCATACCGCCCGCAACATAATGATAAAGGCCGTGAAGAGCAATGCGCAAGGTGCCTACGCAAGGAAAAGGCGGGAGGCCGCGCAGCATGAGTACGAGGCCCTCTGCGACTTCTACCATGTCCACCCCTGCATTGACAAGCTGCCCGCCTGCCCGCCGAAATAAGGACAAAAAATCAAAACGCCCGGACTTCTCCGAGCGTTCATTGTTGTGGTTGCGGGGAAAGGACTTGAACCTTCGACCTCCGGGTTATGAGCCCGACGAGCTACCAACTGCTCTACCCCGCGTCATCAATATTATGTATTTTCTTGCAAATCCATTCCCCGTCATCTGTCCGACAAAAAATAATTTGGTGCCGGAAACCGGGGTCGAACCGGTACGATCGGTAAGGATCGCAGGATTTTAAGTCCTGTGCGTCTGCCAATTCCGCCATTCCGGCGCAAGTAAATATTTGTTACAACCTCTCGGGTTCTCGCCCTCTTAGGCTTCTCGAAAAAAATGGCTCCGAGGGAGGGGCTCGAACCCTCGACCTTGCGGTTAACAGCCGCCTGCTCCACCATTGAGCTACCTCGGAACACTCCGTGCCGACAATCTAACACCGCCGACAACAATAAAGATTATACTCTACTGTGTCGGCGTTGTCAAGCCCTTTTCGAATTATTTTGGTTTATTTCTTCGATTTATTTCTATTATCCTTTGCGGCTGATATCTTGTGCCGGCGAGCAAGGTGATCAATCTCCGAAAATCGCATGATATTTCGGCCGGGTACCTGCCTTTTTTAGCTTGACGGCCGCAAGATAGGCGCCCGCGGTGTCCATGCAGGTCAATACGGGAAGACCCTTTTCTATCGCCTGCCTGCGGAGCGGGAACATATCCGTCGATATCTTGTTCGTTACCTGCGGCACATTGAGGATGACCTGAATTTCCTCCCCGATCATCTTGCTAACATCCGCAAACGGCACCTCTTTGCAAGGGACCTCGCGCTCGTTTAGGAATCTGCAGGTTCCCGCGGAAGCGTAGATTGAGAATCCTTCGTCCGCATATTGCTTCATCAGCTCGGCCGCTTTTGGCGTCTTGTCATGGTCGCGCAATGATATATAGATTCCGCCCTCCGTGAAAATTCTAAGTCCTGCCCCGATCAATCCCTTGTAAAGGGCCATGTCGAGATTTTTATCAAGTCCCAGCACCTCGCCGGTAGAACGCATTTCGGGTCCCAGCGCCACATCCACATTCGTGAGCTTCGCATTGGAAAATACCGGCACCTTCACGGCGAAATATCCGGATTTGCGATAAAGTCCGGTGCCATATGGCAGATCATTCAGCTTTTGCCCGAGCATAACCGCCATCGCGATCTTCACCATCGGAACCCCCGTAACCTTGCTGAGGATAGGCACGGTACGGGATGCACGAGGGTTGACCTCTATCACATAAATTTCCTTGCCATCATAAACATATTGCACGTTCACAAGTCCGCATACCGCAAGAGCCTCGGCGATTTTGCGGGTATATTCCACCGCCTTGTCCACGATCTCGTTCGGCAGAGAGTAGGCCGGATATACCGAGATGCTGTCTCCCGAATGCACGCCGGTGCGCTCTATATGCTGCATAACGCCCGGTACCAGCAGGTCGTGTCCGTCGCCCACCGCGTCTATCTCAAACTCTATCCCCTCGACATATTTGTCTATGAGCACCGGATGCTCCTCCGAGAGCGAAACCGCTTCCTTTAGATATTTATAGAGCTCCTCGTCATTATATACTACCTGCATCGCCCTGCCGCCAATGACAAAGGACGGACGCACGATCAGCGGATACCCCAGCTTTTCCGTAATTGCCGCGGCTTCCTCGACTCTGGTGATCGCCCCTCCTTGCGGAGCAGGAATTTCTAATTTTTTCAGGAGCTCCGAGAATTTTTCTCTGTCCTCCGCCAGGTCGATCGAGCGATTGCTCGTTCCCAGTATGCGAATTCCCCTCTCAGAAAGCCCTTCGGCAAGGTTCAGCGCAGTCTGTCCTCCAAGCTGCAGAACAACACCGCTCGGACGTTCCTTTTTGATGACATTCATCACATCGTCCACATGGAGTGCCTCGAAATAAAGCTTATCCGCCGTGTCGAAGTCGGTGCTGACGGTTTCCGGATTGTTGTTTATTATGATCGACTCGTATCCAAGCTCTCCGAGAGCCCATACGCCCTGCACGCAGCAATAGTCGAATTCGATGCCCTGGCCGATTCTGATAGGACCTGAGCCTACCACGAGAACCTTTGGCTTATCCGTCGGTTCTGATTCGTCCTCAGAGTCGAAGCAGGAGTAATAGTACGGGGTTGCCGCCTCAAATTCCCCTGCGCAGGTATCTACCATCTTATATACCGGGTAGATCCCGTTATAGTCTCGCAAATCACGCAGGGCCTCGCTTTTCATCCCGGTAAGCGCGAGGATTTCGGAGTCCGTAAATCCCATCTTTTCCGCCTCGCCGATCAGCTCGGGGCTCGGGGTGTCCTTTGCAAGTCTTTTTTCCATTTCGACAATGTTTCCGATTTTGGATATAAACCACGGGTCGATCTTTGTCTTCTCGTGGATTTGCTCAGGGCTCATCAGCTCCCTGCGCAAAAGCTCAGCGATTACGAAAATACGCTCGTCGTCGCAGGCTGCGAGCTTCTCGCAAAGGGCCTCATCATCCAGTCCCGAAACATATGGAACTCTCAGCCCGTCGCATTTTACCTCCAGCGATGTGATGGCCTTTAGGAGCGCGCTCTCGAAGCTTCTGCAAATCGACATAACCTCTCCCGTTGCCTTCATCTGCGTTCCCAGCTTTCTGGAGGCCGTGCGGAACTTGTCGAACGGCCATTTGGGGAATTTCACCACGCAATAGTCCATGGTAGGTTCAAACAGCGCACTTGATTCCTCGGTTATATAATTTTGGAGTTCCTCCAGACTATATCCCAGAGCGATCTTTGCCGCAATCTTTGCGATCGGATATCCTGCCGCCTTCGATGCCAGCGCGGAAGAGCGGCTCACGCGTGGGTTTACCTCGATTACTATATATTGGTCTGATTCAGGGTCAAGTGCAAATTGCACATTGCATCCGCCTTCGATCTTCAGGGCTCGTATAATTTTTAGCGATGCGTTTCTGAGCATCTGGTATTCGTGGTCTGCCAGTGTCTGCGTCGGAGCCACGACTATGCTGTCTCCCGTGTGAACTCCCACAGGATCGAGATTTTCCATGGAACAGATAATTATGCAATTATCCTTTCGGTCGCGGATTACCTCATACTCGATTTCCTTCCAGCCTGCTACCGACTTTTCGATCAGAACCTGCCCGATCGCACTCTTTTCGATGCCTCTTTGCACCAATTTTTTGAGCTCAGCCTCGTCATTTGCGATGCCTCCGCCGGTTCCTCCCAGCGTAAAGGCGGGCCTGATTATTACCGGAAATCCGATCTCTTCTGCGATTTTCTTCGCCTCGGAGAGGCTCGTAGCGATGGCAGATGCCGGAATCGGTTCTCCGATCTCTTCCATGAGAGCCTTGAATTTTTCGCGGTCCTCGGCTTTTTCGATCGCCTCCTTGTTAATACCAAGAAGCTCTATGCCAAGCTCCGCAAGCACGCCCTTTTCCTCGAGCTCCATCGCAAGGTTTAGCCCTGTCTGGCCGCCGAAGCCTGCCAGGATCCCATCCGGTCTTTCCGCGCGCAATATGCTCTCCACGGCCTCTGCCGTCAGCGGCTCGATATATATCTTGTCCGCGATGCCCTGATCCGTCATTATCGTCGCAGGATTGCTGTTGATGAGCACCGTTTCGATGCCTTCCTCACGAATCGCCTTGCAGCACTGCGTGCCCGCATAGTCAAATTCCGCTGCCTGGCCGATTATGATGGGACCGGAGCCGATTATTAAAACTTTTTTTATCTGATTCTTTGTCATGTCTAGCATCTTCCCTCTCATGCGTTCATAAGTTCGATAAATTTCTCGAATAAATATTTGCTGTCCCACGGTCCCGGGCTGGCCTCGGGATGGTATTGTACCGAAAAGATGGGCCTGGTTCGATGTTTCATCCCCTCGACCGTCTTGTCGTTGAGGTTGACCTCGGTTACCTCCATATTCTTCAGGATCATGCTCTCGGCCTTGACCGCATATCCATGGTTTTGGGAGGTGATATAGCTGCGATCGGTCTCCTTGTTATATACGCCGTGGTTTCCGCCGCGGTGTCCGTACCTCAGCTTATATGTTTCGCCGCCTGCTGCCAGCGCGAGAATCTGATGTCCGAGGCAGATTCCAAACATCGGCATAGGTTTGCCGTCTAAGCGGTTTTGCTGCATGAGCTTTTTTACCTCGGCTATCGCCTCTGCGGCCTCGGCCGGGTCTCCCGGCCCGTTAGAAAGGAAAATACCGTCGGGCCTAGTTGCAAGCACCTCTTCTGCCGTAAATCCGTACGGGAAGATTTTGATGCTGCAGCCGCAGGACTTTAGGTCATCCAATATCGATTTCTTTATACCAAAGTCGAGAACCGCAACCCTGTATTTCCCCTCTTTGCAAGACTCATAATCCGAATATTCCGTCCCTGCCCAGGAGGCCTCCTTCATATAATCCGCGCGCAGGTTGGTCTCCTCACAGAGTTTGGCAAGCTCTGCAAGGCTCTTATCCTCGGTGGAGATCACGCATTTGACCGTCCCGTGCCTGCGAATTCTTTTCGTGAGCTGCCTTGTGTCAATATTTGCAAGTCCGGGTATTCCCATTTGCTCAAGCCACTCCGTGAGCGATTTTTCGCATCTGTAGTTCGAAGGTGCCTCGCAGGCTTCTTTGACTATGAGCCCGAAGGCGTAGATTTTGTCGGATTGGTTGTCCTGGTCATTGATTCCATAGTTGCCGATGAGCGGATATGTCATCGTAATGATCTGGCCGCAGTAGGATGGATCCGTGAGAATTTTCTGGTAGCCGGTCATCGATGTGTTGAAAACAAGCTCGCCAACGCACGTGGCCTGCGCTCCGAACCCATCTCCCTCGTAGAAGCTGCCGTCCGCAAGATATAACTTTCCTTTCATTTTGTCTCCTTTTATCACATTTTATACATGCATTGTATATTTATTCACATTGTGTCAATTTATACGCGCCTTTCCTCGGATATTTCGCGTGTAAATATTTGTTTTCCTTTGCCGATTTAGAATTATACACCTTTTTCATCCGTTATTCAAGTATTTTTATTCACACTTATGAAAATTTATTTTTATTTTTCAGAAAAAATCACAAAATACCTATTGCATTTTTGTTTTTTAGTAGTATAATATAGCTTGTTTTTAATTGTTATTCAGATTTAAGGATATTTATACACGGAGGGAACTTATGGCTAAACAGAAAATCGTCCTCGCTTATTCCGGAGGACTGGACACATCAATTATTTTGACATGGCTCAAGGAGCAGTACGACTGCGATGTTATCGCCGTTTGCTGCAATGCGGGCCAGAAAGAGGATTTCGCGGAAATCGAGGAAAAGGCATATAAGACAGGAGCATCCAAGGCTTATATCGTTGACATCCAAAAGGAATTTGTAGAGGACTACATCTGGCCGGTTATGAAGGCAGGCGCGATCTACGAAAATGCATATCTTCTGGGAACTTCCATGGCAAGACCGCTGATGGCAAAGAAGCTTGTTGAGATCGCAGAAAAAGAAGGCGCTTTCTACATCTGCCACGGCTGCACGGGCAAGGGCAACGACCAGGTGCGTTTCGAGACGACCATCAAGGCGCTCAATCCTGCAATCAAGATCATCGCCCCGTGGAGAACATGGGATTTTCACTCGAGAGAAGACTTGATCGAATATGCAAAGGCTCATGACATTCCGATCCACCAGACCGTGGAGAAGATTTATTCAAGAGACGAAAACATCTGGCATATCAGCCACGAGGGCGGCAATCTCGAAAATCCTTGGAACGAGCATCTCAAGGACATTCATGTTCTCAGCTGCGAGCCGGAGGATGCGCCGGACGAGGTTACATATGTTGACATCGACTTCGAAAAAGGAGTTCCGGTAGGTCTCAATGGCCAGAAGATGGATGCGGTTTCGCTCCTGGATAAGCTCAACGAGCTGGGCAGCAAGAACGGCATCGGAACCATAGATATCATCGAAAACCGTCTCGTAGGCATGAAGTCCAGAGGCGTTTATGAGACTCCCGGCGGCACGATTCTGTATGCGGCACATACGGATCTTGAGAGACTCATCCTCGACAGAGATACCATGCAGTACAAGAATATCGTAGCGCAGAAGTTTGCTCAGATGGTATATGACGGGCTTTGGTTCACACCGCTGCGCGAGGCGATTTCTGCTTTCGTCGATGTTACACAGGAAAATGTTACAGGCACAGTCAAGATGAAGCTATACAAGGGCAATGCTCTTCCGGTTGCCAGCAAGTCGGAATATGCGCTCTATAGCGAAGAATTTGCGACATTCAGCGCAGACGAGGTTTATAACCAGCACGACGCTGAAGGGTTCATCAATCTCTTCTCGCTTCCGCTCAAGATCAGAGCCATCCAGAAGGAGCAGCTCGAGGGCGGCTCAAAGTACAGCAACCAGCTCGAGAAGAAGGTCCTCAAGGGTGGAGAATTCATACAATAGGAAATTGCTATAAGTGCTATAAGTGCTATAAGAAAATAAAACGGACAGCGCATGCTGTCCGTTTTCGTATTTTCGCATATGTATATGCATTATGCATATACATCACATGTTATATGCAGCAGATTATCGGCAGTCCCATATGTCCGCCGCTGCAGCACATGCTCATGCATGCCGCGGTCACGCAGGCCTGCATGCAGTAATTGCTGCCTTGCATGGACGGGCTTGCGCCATAACGGGCGCTCCGCTGCCTGTAACGGTCTTCGCCGCCCGTGAGCCTGCTCAGAAGGGAGCGATAATATGGATTGTCCGGCTCAAATGCGCAGGCCGTCTTCGCATGGTCGAGTGCGATTGCGTTATTTCCGACGCGGTAGTTGGCAATTGCGCTATAATAGTACCACGGTCCGCGCCTGTCCGTTACCTGTTCCAGCACATTCAGGCCCTCTCTGTAATATCCGTTCTGAATATAGTTTAGGGCCGCGCGCAGGTACTGCTCATCCTTGCTCTCGGCCGCGGCGCCCTGAGCCTGGCCGTATCCGGCTGAGCCCTGAGTTCCAAACCCCCAAAAGTCGCCAAACCCGCCGAATCCACCAAACCCGCCGAATCCGCCTTGTCCGCCGAAGTCGCCTTGCCCGCTCTGTCCGCCATAGGCCTGCTGCGCAGCTTGTTTGCCCTGCTTCTGGTCCATGATTGCGCTATAGGCCTGCTGGACCTCCTTGAACTTTTCTTCGAGCTCTTTTTGGTTCGGCTTTCCGACATTGGCATCCGGATGGTATTTGCGGCTCAGCGCTCTGTATGCTTTTTTTATTTCATCCTCGGTGGCGTCATAGGAAACGCCCAGAACTTTATACGGATCCATGAACTTGTTTTTTCTCTCTTTCCCTGATTTTGTCTGCCTTTGCCTTGCCGTAACGTACCCAAACGCCTGAATATAGGATATTGCGCAAAATTTCAACATTGTCCACAAGCGGAAGTCTCTCGAAGGCATCCGTCGCCTCACCGATCATCAGCATCAGCAGATTCAGTACCTGCTCATCGAATGCGGGCTTATCGTAAATCTCGCGGAACGGGTTGTAATCTCCGGTCTTTATGTCCTTTTCGACATCCTCATATGCGTCCAATAGATATATGAATTTGCCCAGGTAGAAGCCGAGCTTATACAAATCGTCCTTCCAAAAGTCGTCCCTGTATGCAAAAACCTCTGCCATGATCTCGCCAAAGACCTTTGCGACCTTGTCGATAGGCAGGTTCCTTGCGTTTTCGACGATTTCGAGCATGTTCATTTTTTTCTCGATGAATTCCGCCTTTTCGGGATAATTCTCTGCAACTCGCCTTGCATGCCCGGAAAGAGTCGCCATCGCCAGACGCGCCTTTAGCTTATGCTCATCCTTCCAGTCGTCCTTGCATTTATAATATGCGAGCAGGACGCACATATCCGCGCAATAATCCGTCACATCGGTTCGAACCGAGCAGTGCTTTTGCATCGGATGTACGATACAGCGCTTGCAGCAGCTCTCCTGCTTTTGGTCATAAAGATCTGCCAAAATCATTATCAAAAATGTCATATCGTAGTTGAGCGTCAGCCTGCCTGCAAGCCCGTGCCTGTCCTTGAGGGTGCGACACAGCCCGCAGTACCAGCTTCGATATGCGTCAAATTCCTTTATCTTCAGTTCCGGTTTATTTACCAGTACATAGCCGAACATTCTGTTATAATTCCTTTCGTCACCTGTTTTCGGTTTATGATTATCTTAAACCGAAAAAGCACACTATGTGTGTGCTTTTGATGAATTTTTAATGTCTTTCTTTCGGCCTTTTTTAGGGTTTTTATCCGTTATTGGCGGCTTCCGCAGCCGGTAGCCTCGCAGCTTCCGCAGTCGTGGGTGCAGCCCTCGGGAGCCTCCGGCATTCCGTCATGCTTGTTCGGGTTGCTTGCGGCTAGGCAGGAGGCGATCATGTTGTCAAGCCAGCCTTGCCGAAGCTCCTCTACCTTGCCCGCATCGCAGGCCTTTGCGATCTTGCCATCGATAGGTATTTCGGATATCGTGCCTATTTCGTACTTCGCGGCAACCTCGCTGACGTGTCCGTCCCCGAAGATTCTATGATTCTTGCCGCAGTCCGGGCAGGTAAAATATGACATATTTTCGACGATGCCGATGACAGGAACGTTCATCAGCTGCGCCATCTTGACTGCCTTCTCGACGATCTTGGAGACGAGTTCCTGCGGCGATGTTACGATTACGATTCCATCAAGAGGCAGCGACTGGAACACGGTAAGCGCAACATCTCCCGTTCCCGGCGGCATATCAACATACATAAGGTCGATGTCTCCCCAAACTACATCATTCCAGAATTGCTGGATCACGCCGGAAAGCACCGGTCCTCTCCAAACCACCGGATCTGTTTCGTCCTCTAAGAGAGAGTTTACGGAAATCGCCTTGATTCCGGTGGTGGAGACTACCGGAAAGATCTGCGTATCGTTTCCCTGCGCCTTGTCCTTGAGTCCGAAGGCCTGCGGGATCGAGGGCCCTGTGATGTCCGCATCCAGTACGGCCACCTTATATCCCATTCTCTGCGTACCCGCAGCCAGCATAGAGGTGACGGAGGATTTGCCGACTCCGCCCTTGCCCGACACAACGCCTATTACTTTCTTCACATTAGATTGTCCGTTCATTTTCGCACCCCCGATAAAATCTTTTTGTTTTTATAACATTTCTAAAATCTTCTATATATTATATGATACTATATTGCAATTGCAGCTATTTTAGCTATTTCAGTCATTTCTGCCATCGCTGCCACTTCCGCTACTTGGCGGTGGTTATGCTGACCTTTGTAAATTCTGTATATGCAGTCTTTCCGTCCACGGTGCGGATGCCTCGAACCTTGTACCAGTAGGTGGTTCCCTTCTCGATATTCTTCGTATTCACATAGTATTTGTTCGTGGCATTAGAAGTAGTGAAATACTTCACGTATCCCGAAGATTTCTTGGTGGAGCGCCAAATCTGGTAGGCGTCAACTGCATATCCGGAATTTGACTTCAGCCAGGTGAGCTTGATGCTCTTTGCGCCGGTCTGGATAGCCTTTAGGGACACAACCTTTGTGTTTTCAACCCCCGCCTTGATTCTCGCGTTCTTCGCGATAGCCGCCTCCTCGTCCACCTTTGTGGTGACGCTTATGGTGGCATACGGCGTGTATACCGTCTCTCCGTCCACCGTTCTCACGCCCCGAACCTTGTACCAGTAGGTGGTTCCCGGCTCCAAATTCTTGTTGTTCGTATAGGACTTATCCGTGGAGCTTGCGGTGGTAAAATACTTTTCGTAGCCCGCCTCTTCGCTATTCGAGCGCCAGATTTCGTAGCAGTCTACGCCGTAGCCGGAGTTTGATTTGAGCCATGTGAGCTTGACCTTGTTTGTGTCAACCTCTGCGGCGGCAAGAGAAACCACCTTTGTGCTTTCCACTCCCGCCTTGATTCGCGCATTCTTCTCAGCCTCGGTCTCGGTTTGAGATTCGGAGGCGTCATTTACAACCGTAAGGGTAATGGTTTCCGTCGCCGAGCCGTACTCGCTGCTGGCGGCGGCGCTTATGGTAATGGTGGTAGTTCCTGCGCTCTTCGGCGTTACCATGCCTGCGGACGAAACCGTTGCAACCGCCGTATTGCTTGATGTATAGGTCAGCACCGCATCGGTATTCTTTGCGCTGGCACCCAGGTTGTAGGCGCCTGCGGAGAGCTTGGTGCTTGTTCTTGCATCACTGACGGTAATGGACTGGGTCGCCGCAACGATATTATATTTTACGGTTTTTGTCCCGGTGTAATTTCCGATAAAGTGAACGATCAGGTCTGCCTGACCGATGTTCACCGCGTTTGCCACGGTGTAGGTATAATCAAGATTTTCTACAAGCTGCCTGCCGGCAGAATCTGTAACGGTTATGTAGGAAGGCTTTGTTTCGCTTCCGGTATATTTGCGGTCTTTTGGCTGTTTGATGTTGATTCCCGAAAGGTCGGTGCTTGGCGTAATGCTGAAGGAAATAAGCTTATAGTCCGTGTAATTTCCCTTGCCGATAACCATGGCATAAGCCGTGCCTGCCTTGGAATTGCCGATATAGCGGACATTGTAGTCCACCCCTTGGGTAAGAGATATCCCGTTATGATATACCGACACGCTCGGTGAGTAAGCCGTTCCCGCCGCGTAAGGATAGCTTGATGAACCGTTCAGGCTCACGTTGCAGTCCGCAATGGAATAATCCGAGGTTTTGCTTGCTTCCTTTGCAATATAGAAGAAGTTCACATCGGAGCGCCCGTCGATGCCGCTGACGCTGCCGCTTGAGCTATACTGCCAATAATTATAGTCATAGTCGTAATTGCAGGTGCTGTAATACTGTGCCACCCAAATCGGATAGAGTTTCCCGAGAGCCTCCCCGTCAACGGTCTTGTTGAGGAAGTTCAGGTTGGCATAAAGCCCTGCCTTGTGGCCGTGGGACTCAATATATTCGCAAAATGCCTTGACATTTGCCGTCGCCTGAATCTTCGTGACAGTGCCGCTTACAAATCTTCCCGAAGAAACCGGTGAAAATTCGTAGTCCATGAAAATCGGCAGATCGAGTTCGTAATCCCCGAGAAGTTCAAGTGTGTACTTCGCCTCCGCCGTTGCTTCCAATGTGTTCAGGGCTTGGGAGAAGAAATACACTCCCACCATGACCCCCGCAGCCTTTGCCGCTTCGATGTTTCTCACGAACCAGTTGTCCGGCTGCATATTGCCTGCCGCGCCGTATCCCCGATACCCGATTCTGATGATTGCAAAGTCAACCCCTGCTGCCTTTGCCTTCGCCCAATCTATTGAATTTTGGTATGTCGAAACATCCACTCCGTTCACCACAAGCATATTGTCGAATTTGCTATTTTGGTTATATGTGGTGCTCGTAAACGGCGAAACGCTTGTCCCCGCATAGGCAAAATTCGTGCCGATTAACGCAGTAAAGGCCAGCGCCACGCATAATATCATCGAAATAAATTTTTTCTTTCCCCTATTTTTCATCTTTTTCCTTTTCCCCCTTTAATTTTTCTTCTTCCTCCAAAACCCGGTACGCCACCTTGCCTACCAAGGTCTTTGGCAGAGCGTCCCGAAAACGTATCTCCTTTGGCATTGCGAATTTTGCCACGTGTTTTTCGCAGTAGCGCAGCAGAATCTCGCGAGCCTTGTCCTCCGAAACATTTGCCCCAGGCTTAAGGACGATGTATGCCACAACTCTCTGCATTTTCAGCGGATCCGGCACCCCGATCACGCAGCTCATATGAACCAGTTCATGGGCGTCCAGCACGTTTTCTATCTGAGAAGGATAAACGTTGTAGCCGCTGGTGATAATCATTCGCTTAATTCGCTGTTTAAAATAAATAAATCCGTCCTCGTCCATGAGTCCCAAATCTCCCGTATGAACCCATGTAAGCCCGTCTTCGTGAACTCTGAGGGTGTCGGCAGTTTCCTTCGGATTGTTGATATATTTCATCATTACCGTAGGTCCCGAAAGGCAAATTTCTCCCTCGCTGCCATAGGGAACCTCTTCCTCGGTGCCTGGCTTTACAATTTTGTAATAAGTGTCCGGAAATGGAAGTCCTATGCTGCCCTCCCTTGCGGTGTTAATGGGCGTAAGACAGCTTGCGGTAACGCATTCCGTCATGCCGTAGCCCTCCCTCACGTGGATCCCCGCGTTGTGCTCCTCCAGGAAAGCGTCAAAGCGTTTTTTAAGCTCTATCGAAAGGGAATCACCACCGCTAAAAACCCCTTTGAGGCAGGAAAGATCTACCCGTTTGAGGGTTTTTATCCTGAGCAGCGCCTCGTACAGCGTGGGAACTCCTGCGATAAAATTCGGTTTGTGGCGTTTCAGCAGCTTTGCATAGCTTTCCGGATTGAACCGTGGTATGAGCAGGCACCTGCCGCCGCTTGATAGCATGGAGTGGATGCACACCCCCAGTCCAAAGCCGTGGAAAATCGGCATAACCGCCAGCATCTTGTCTCCCGGCTTGAACATGGGATTCGTTGCGATGATCTGCTGCCCAAGTGCATTGAAGTTAAGGTTGGAGAGCAAAATCCCCTTCATGGTACCTGTGGTGCCGCCGCTGTAAAGGATCGCCGCAGGGTCTGCCCCGGTCCTTGCCCCGTGGAAGGAACCGTGATAGCGGCTTCCGTCCCTGAGAAACTTCTCCCACCAGACGATCTCGGCATTTTCCGGCACTTTCTTTATCTTGCGTCCCTCCGCGAGGTAATAGCCTCTTCGCTTCACAGGACTCAGCACGTCCCTGATGCTTGTGAGAATCAGACTTCTGAGGGGGACATTGCCCCGTATATTTGCAAATTTGCCGTAAAATTGATCCAGAGTAAGGCAAACCACGCTGGAAGCTTCTTTCAGGCAAAACTCGATTTCCTTTTCGCTGGAAAGGGGATGCACCATGTTGGCAACGGCTCCCACCTTGTTGATGGCGTAAAACATGATGACCGCCTGCGGAGCGTTTGGCATACAGATGGTAACGCTTTCCCCAGGCTTTACGCCGATGGCAGCAAGCGCCCGGGCACATTCGTCAACTTTATTGATAAAATCTCCGTATTTCACCTTGCCTCCCATGAAATCGTAGGCGATGTAGTCTGGATAGTTTGTGGCGATTTCCGCCAGCTTATCGTACATGGAACCTTGGAAATATTCCAGGTGTGCCGGAACTCCTTCGAGATGGGCGATCCAAGGGGTTTTGACCTCCTTCGCCGCCTGCGGGACTTGCATCCCGCGCAATTTAATTTCCTTCATAATCCACTTCCTCCTTTGCCGCAGTTTCCAGTAGCTCCGGGTTTGCAAGCAGATATTTGAGCAATTTTACTGTCTTTGAATAGTAGTATCCGTCGGCAATTCGCTCGTCCAGGGTCAAACCGATTGGAATTATATCCTGCATCGTGTAAGTGCCGTCCTCCTTGAAGTTTGGAACCTTTTTCTTCTTTCCCAGCACCACGAAAAGGGAGTTTGTGCCCCAGTTGCTGAGGTGGTGATATCCTGCTTTCAGGCCGATGGAGCCCAGGTTTGTGATGAAGCAGGAGGCGTGGTTCGGATCGGTCTTGATGAGAGAATAAGGCACTCTGCCGCATTCGTCCAGCCTGTGCAAAAGCCACATGACGAAACGGAGTATGAAGCGCGGAAGCTTCTTCAGCCCATCCATCTTGTCGGTGGAATTGTCCGCTTTGTCGCTTCTGCACTCGTTGATCTCCTCCGAAATGATCCGGTGAACGTCCTCTATGGTGGTAGTTTCGTCAAATTCCTTGAAAGCGAGGGCCTCGTCGCCGTTATCGCTGAATTTTTTCTTTACCACAAAAGCCACCGAAAGGCTGTTTCGCTGAAACATCTTGCCGCCCTTGATAAAGCGGTTCATCTTCGGTCTTAGGGTAATCGTCTTGACAAAGGCCGCCACCAGGACATGAAAAAGTTTGTATTCTTCCTCGCCCTCCGCAAGATTTGCGTTGCGGACTGCGAGATATGCTTCGATTGGTGCAAGCGGTATGTCTTCCATGATGAAGGCTTCGTTGTCGGCTTTGTTCGGGTAGAGATAGGGCATGATTACGTGCAGTGCATCCACATCCCGAAGCCAGGTGCCGTCCCGCCTGTCGCCTCGTTTTTTCTTTGTTTTTTTCATAAATAAGTTTTCCCCTTGTATTTTATATCTTTTGTATGCTTTTCGTATCGCAGTTTCCCTTGCGTTTTTTCCAAATCAAAAGCAAAAGGTCTTGCTCCGAAACTTGTGCCCCGAAGCAGACCCTTTGATTATATCATTTTTTTGTCGTCATTTCCACCTTTTACGGCAGATTTCACATTTATTTAAGC
>CAVGEP010000004.1:0-4214 GCA_963628105.1 Alistipes communis | reverse complement strand
ATTTAATTGCCTGCGCTTTACCCTGCGCTTTGGCCTGCGCTTTGCCTTGCCTTTACTTCGCCTTGAAGATTTTCCAATATTTGCTGTAAAGGTCGTCTGCCTCGCTGCCAAGATTCGCCAAAGTCTCGCATCTTGCAAGGATTTCGTCTGAAGGATTCAGGATCGGATTGTCGGTAAGGTCGAGGATTTCCTTGTTCGGGATACCGTAGGTCAGATATTCGAAGTTTATCCTCGCAACGTCTCCCCGCAGCATAAAGTTGATCCAGTCCTCGGCGGCTTTTTTGTGATTTACCGCCCGTGGGATCGCCCAGCAGTCCGTCCAGACCTCGGAGCCCTCTTCCGGTACGATATAATCCAGCCTGTCATTTCCGTCCATGGCATAAAGCACATCCCCGGAGGTTATAACCGAAAGCGTTGCGGAATCCCCGATCATGAGATCCCTGGCGTTATCGTTGGCATAGCTATAGACCTTCGGCTTTTGCTCGATGAGAAGCTCTGTGATCTCTTTGAGCTCCTCTTCATCGGTGGTATTCATGGAGTAGCCGAGGATTTTCCCTGCCACCATAAAGGCCTCCCGGATGGAGTTCGGCATGATCACCTCGCCGGCATATTCCTCCGACCAAAGCTGCTTCCAGCTGGTTATCTCGCCGTGAACCTTATCCACATTGTAGATGATGCCGTAGGTTCCCCAGGTGTGCGGCACGCTGTATTTCATCCCCGGATCAAAATCGTCAATAAAGGTTTTCACATTATCTGTCAGATTTGCGATATTCGGAATATTGTCAAAGTCGATTTCCGCGAGTAAGCCTTCCTTTCGCATCTTGTCGATCATATAATCCGAGGCGCAGATCACGTCGTATTCTGCGGTGGAATTTTTGATGACCGGATACATCTCTTCGTTGGTATCGAAGTAGTCGATGATTACCTCGTAACCGGTTTCCTCTTCAAATTTGTCCACAAGTGCAGGATCGATGTAGTCGCCGAAGCAGTAAACATAGACCTGTCCCTGATCCTGGGTGCCTACAAGGGAGCCTGCATAGCTGTTGAGCCCCAGCACGCATATAAGAAACGCCAGCGCCAGCGCCGCCGCTTTTTTCGTGGTAATTCCGCCCTTTTGGGAATAATAATCCCTGTCTTTGCTCTGGCGGCCACCCGACATGAAATTTACCGCCACCAGCACCAGCAGCACCGTGACGAAGAGCACCGTGGAAAGGGCGTAGAGGGTCGGCCTTACGCCGATTTTTACCTGGCTGTATATGAGGGTCGAAAGGGTGTTGATGCCTGCCCCCCTGGTAAAATGGGTGATTACGAAATCGTCCACCGACATGGTAAAGGAAAGCAAAAATCCCGACACGATTCCCGGCATTATATCCGGCAGCACCACCTTAAAAAATGCATAGGCAGGGGTGGCTCCCAGGTCGAGGGCGGCTTCGTAGGTGTTGTTCTGAAGCTGCTTGAACTTCGGCATTACCGAGAGGATCACATATGGTATGCAGAAGGTTATGTGGGCAAACAGCACCGTTTGGTAGCTCAGGCTGATGCCGAACAGGAGAAAGCTCATCATGATGGAAATTCCCGTTACAATATCCGCATTCAGCAGCGGAATATTATTCATTCCCATATAAAAGGAACGTCTTTTCTCGCTCATGGCGTTTAGCCCGATGCAGGCAAGCACCCCCACAATCGTTGCAATTACCGACGCCCACAGAGCTATGGTCAGGGTGTTTCCCAGCGCCTCCATGATTTCCTGGTTTTTCAGCATCTCGGCGTACCATTTCGTTGAAAATCCCTGCCATGCGTTCATGCTTTTGCCGGAATTAAAGGAAAGCACCATCAGGGTTCCTATTGGCAGATACAGAAACAGGACGATAAGGGCGAGGTAAAGGATTCTGAAAAGCTTCTTCATATCATGTTTCCCTCCCCGTTCCGATCAAATTTTTCAATAAATGCCATGCTTATCACGATGAAAATCATCATGACGAGAGAAAGCCCCGACCCAAGATGCCAGTTTGCGCTTGCGGTAAATTCCTGCTCGATGATGTTTCCGATGAGATTTACCTTGCCTCCCCCCAGCATATTGGAAATGGCAAAGGTGGTAAGGGACGGCACGAAAACCATGGTAACGCCGCTGACGATTCCCGGCAGCGAAAGAGGGATAATAACCTTTCGTAGCACGAGGGATTTGCTTGCGCCCAGGTCGTATGCCGCCTCGATGAGGCTTTTGTCGATCTTGATGATCGCATTGTAAATAGGAAGTATCATAAATGGCAGATAGTCGTAGACCATGCCCAGAATTACCGCTGCCGGAGTGTTTATAATGTTCAGCGCCGGAAGCCCAAGCCCCGCAAGAAAGCTGTTGATAATGCCGTTTTTTTCTAGCAAAACCTGCCAAGCCATGGTCCTCAGCAGGAAGTTCATCCACATGGGCAGGATAAACACAAATACCATAAAGCCCCTTTTGCCCAGTTTGCTGTCTCTGAGGGCAAGCCCCAGAGGAAAAGCAAGCAGGAGGCATATAACCGTGCTTGCAAAGGCAAGAGTCAGCGAAAGCCCCAGCGCCTTGGCGTGCTGCCCCGTAGCCATCGCCACAAGGTTTGCCATGGTAAAGGCTCCGCTTCTGTCCGTCATGCCGTAATATGCGATTACGCAGGCGGGAATCAAAGTTCCGCATAGCATAAAGGCGATGAAAGGCGCGGAAAAAAATCTCTTTGTCATTCAAAATCCTCCAGTGTAATGGCTTCTTCGTCCTCAGACTGCGGTTTGTTCATGATCTGTATGTTTTCCGGGGTGACGCTGATGGAAACCCGCTCTCCCACCGGATAGCTCTTGGTATTCTGCACCAGCCACTCGAAGCCGCCGGCTTCTATGCACATTTCGTAATGCACTCCGATGAAAACATTTGAAGTAACAATGCCGTCCATTATACCCTCCCCCGGCTTTCCGATGATGATGTCCTCGGGCCGGATTACCACATCCACAGGCTTTTTTCTGCCGAAGCCCTCGTCGATACATGGGAAAATACAGTCACAGATCCGAACCACCCGGTCTTCCAGCATCACGCCGTCGATGATATTGCTGTCACCGATAAAGTCCGCCACAAAGGCGTTTTCCGGCTCGTTATAGATTTCTTCCGGAGTTCCCATCTGCTGGATATAGCCTTGGTTCATAACCACCACCTTATCCGACATGGTCAGTGCCTCTTCTTGGTCGTGGGTCACATATAGGAATGTGATTCCAAGTTCGTTTTTGAGGCGGATCAGCTCGTACTGCATCTCCTGCCGGAGTTTAAGGTCGAGAGCTCCCAGGGGTTCGTCCAGCAAAAGCACCCTGGGCTCGTTTACAATTGCCCTTGCAATGGCAATTCGCTGCTGCTGCCCGCCGGAAAGGGAGTCAACGGAACGTTTTTCGTAGCCGCTGAGGTTAACAAGCTTCAGGGCGTATCGTATCTTATCGTTGATATATTCCCTGCTTTTGCCGCTGATTTTCAGCCCAAAGGCGATGTTCTCCGCGATATTCATGTGGGGGAACAGGGCATATTTCTGGAAAACGGTGTTGATCTGGCGCTTGTTCGCCGCAAGGTTTGTGATATCCTCCCCTTGGAAAAGCACCTTTCCGGTGTCGGGAGTGGTAAAGCCTCCCAAGATTCTCAGGGTCGTGGTCTTGCCGCAGCCAGATGGCCCAAGCAGCGTGATAAACTCGTTTTCCTTGATTTTCAAATTAAATTCGTCAAGCACCAGCTCCCCGTCGTAGGATTTTGAAATGTCAATCAGCTCAATCAATGCCATTTGCTTTTTAGAAACTCGGCGGGACGCTTACCCACAGAATTTCGGCTCCTTTCTTCGATGTGATGTAGTGCTTTTTGTCGGGGGTGTAATAAAAGGATTCCCCCGCCTTGGCTTTTAAGCGTTCTTTGCCAAGATTGATAAGGATTTCTCCCGACAGGACATAGCCGAACTCCTCCCCCTCGTGGGGATTGTCAGGATAGGTCTCGCCCCCTGCTTCAAGGGTAAGCCTGATGGGCTCCATCATGTTTTTTTGTGCGTTTGGAATGATCCACTCGGTCTTGCTTCCCAGCTCCTCGTCGGTCTTTTCAAAATAGTCATCCTGCCCGAAAACCTTTTGGGTCTGCGGCTCTTCCGAGAAAAACTCGCTGAGGGTTGTGCCCAGGCACTGCAAAAGATCTTCGAGGGTGGCGATGGAGGGCGATGTGACGT
>CAVGEP010000003.1:22418-28344 GCA_963628105.1 Alistipes communis | reverse complement strand
TGCAAGGGCTGTGCCGGAAAGGGCGTCGCCCGCGTCAACAATTTCCAGATACTTGCTATTTGCCTGTCTCTCATTTGCATACGCCCTCAGACCTGCCAGCGTAATATTTGCGTTCACTCCCCCGTGGATATCTCCGGTATAAAGGATCACAATATCCTCCGAAACATCATCTGCTCCATATGCTGTAGCAGGTATCATAGTTACCGCAAGGCACAGCGCGAGCAAAAGGCTCATAATTGCTTTTTTCTTAATCATTCCCCTGTCTCCTTATTTCTCCCATTGTTTCTCAAATCAAAATATACTAAATGTTCTTTATCTCTGCCGCCTTCCTTGCGATCTCAGCTCCGATGCGTGCGTTGTTGAGCACAAGCTTGATGTTTGCCTCGAGGCTTTTTCCCTCGGTCAAATCCTTTACCCTGCTCAGGAGGAAAGGCGTTATCCTCTTGCCCCTTATGCCCTTCTCCTCGCATTCCTTCAGTGCTTCTGTTATCACGCCGTCCATCTTTTCGTACGGAATCTCGTCCTCTTCAGGCACAGGACAGGCAATGAGCATTCCGCCCCTGAGGCCGAGCGCATCCTTTGCAAGGATCAAAGACGCGACCTCCGCAGGCTCATCCAGCCTGCATTCTGCCGCAAATCCGCTGCGCCGGCTATAAAATGCCGGGAACTCATCCGCTCCGAAGGTAACAACGGGAACTCCCGCCGTCTCAAGATATTCCAATGTCGCGCCGATGTCAAGTATTGATTTTACGCCCGCGCATACGACCGAAACATTCGTCGTCTTGAGCTCCTCCAGGTCTGCCGATATATCAAAGCTTTCTCCTGCGCCTCTATGCACTCCGCCGATTCCGCCGGTGACGAAAAGCCTGATTCCTGCCATGCTCGCTACGATCATCGTTCCCGCAACCGTGGTCGCGCCGTCAAGCTTTCGCGCAATCGCAAGCGGAAAGTCCCTGCGGCTTACCTTGAGAACATCCTTTGCCGTTCCCAAATATTCGATTTCTTCCGGCGTAAGGCCGACCTTGAGCCTGCCTGCGATTATTGCAATCGTTGCCGGCATAACTCCTGCCTGGCGGATAACCTTCTCTACCTCAAGCGCCGTCTCAACATTGCGCGGATAAGGCATCCCGTGCGAGATGATGGTCGATTCGAGCGCTACCACCGGCTTTCCGGCCGCAAGCGCCTCTGCTACCTCAGGTTTGATATCCAAAAAACTGCTATACATTGTTATTTGCCCTCCTTTTGATCTCTTCAATGTTCAGTTTGTCATTTACTGCTTTTTCGCTCTCCATAGCCAGCTGCGATGCCGCCATCCCAAGCGATGCGACCTCCCGGATGTCAAGTCCCCTTGCCATTCCGTAGAGGATTAGTGCCGAAAACGCGTCTCCCGCGCCTGTCGCGCTTTCTATTTTAATACATTCGGGCGGTTTTATAAAGCCCTCTTTTTCTGTATTTCGAAAATATACTCCGTCGCCTCCCATCGTGATATAGACGTTTTTTACGCCCCTTTCGAGGAAATTCTTTGCTGCGGTCCTTATATCCTCGCTATCTTCTATCCTCATATCAAGCAGCGTTTCCGCCTCGATGAGATTCGGTTTGATGCTGTGAAAGCAGCCGATATATTCCTTTGCGCGCCGGGCCTTGCTGGCCGATACCGGATCGTAAAAAAGCGATGCGTCCGAGAATATCTCCGTCGCATCCCTTAGCATATCAGGCTCAAGATTTCCGTCCAGGGCAACCACCTTTGCTTCCGGGAATTTTGCTTTGGCCGCCGCAAGGTCATCAGAGCCGAGCTCCTTTATTATCTCCATGTCGCAAAATCCGATCTGCATGTCGCGGCCTGCATCGAGTATCGACATATAGACCGCCGAGTTTCTGCCGGGTATTTCCGTTACCATGCTCGTATCGACTCCCAGCTGTGCAAGGTGCGACTTTGCGCCTCTTCCGAGCTCGTCCGAGCCGACGACCGAAAGCATCGCGCAGCTTGCGCCGATTCTGGCGGCATTTTCTGCTATGTTTCTGCCCACTCCGCCGTAGGAAATCCTGACCCTTCCTGGATTCGAATCTCGAGGTACAAGCTCCTTGTATGGGACACCCTCAATGTCGATATTGATGCCCCCGACTATTATTATTTCTGCCATTTCGCCTCCCAAATCAGTCCACAAATACGCTTCCGCCGATGAACTCCCTAAGTATCGAATTGTTCGCGATGATCGAATCATCATCAACCGTCCTGAAGAAACGCAGGAAATTGAGCAGCCTGTGAGCGTCTGCATACTCCGGCTGGTCTCTTGTGATTTCGTCCAGCAGCGGTCTTGCATATTTCTTTAGGACCGAAATTTCGTAAAGATGCACCGAGTTGAATACCACATCCGCCTCCCCCGAATATGGGAAGATATTCTTGTCCTCTCCTGCTCTGACCTTCGGCCAGTTATCGATGGTATTCTGCGCGCTATATCCTCTGTATTTGTAATCGCGTACCATCCGCCTGAGCATCCTGTGGTCGGTGGTGACGATCCTGTTGTGATTGTCAATATTCAGCTGAATCAGCGGACTTATATATATCTTAAACTTTTCTTCTTCCGATATCTTTGGCGTCAGCTCACCGTTCAGGGCGTGAATTCCTTCGATTACGATTGGCTGGTCTTTGCGAATGGTCGTCTTCTTGGTCCCGAATTTTTTGTGTCCTGTAAGGAAGTCAAACACCGGAAGGTCTACCTCCTTGCCTGCCAGCAAATCGTTCATATTGTCATTGAATAGATCGATATCTACCGCATTCAAATTCTCGTAGTCCGGCTCGCCGAATTCGTCTTTTGGCGTATCTTCACGCTCCACGAAATAGTCGTCCGTCCCCAGATAAAGCGGTTTTAGGCCGTGCACCCTAAGCTGGATGCAAAGTCTCCTTGCGAAGGTCGTTTTGCCCGAGGACGAGGGCCCCGCGATGAGTATGATCCTTTTCTTTTGTTTTGTTATCATATCCGCGATTTCGACGATCTTGCGCTCGTGCAGCGCCTCAGAAATCTGGATTAGCTGTCCTATTTCTCCTTCGTCGATGATGCGATTAAGGTCAGAAACATAGCTGATCTCCATGAGCTTTCCCCAGCGCTTCTCCTCTCCGAAGGTCTTATAAAGCGCTTTTTCGTCCACATAAGGCGGGATTTCGTTTGGCTTGGAAGGATGTGGGAACCTCAGGAGCACCCCGTTCCTGTATTTCATAAGCTGAAAATGCTCGATATATCCCGTCGAAGGCGCCATCAGACTATAAAAAAAGTCCATATATCCATCCAATTTGTAGAACGGGATTTTTTTCATGTAGGGATTTTCCTCCAGCAGTGCAATCTTGCCGGCTCTGCCGCTTGAGACAAAAAACTCCGCGGCTTCTTCTTTGGTGAGCTTGAGCCTCTCGATGGGAAGGTCTGCCGCTACGATTTCTTCCATTCTCGCTTGGATTTCTTTTACTTGTTTGGCCGTTACCGGCTCTTTGGACTTGATTTCGGTATATAGCCCCTTGTTGAGCGAATTTTGGATGTCGACCTCGCAGCCCAGTATGTCCTTGGCTGCCTTCAGATAGATAAGATTCAGGCTGCTCTGGTATATGAGATTTGCCACCTGAGTTCTCATGTCCAAAAATTCGATATTGCAATCCCGATAGATTTTGTAGGCCAAGGTTACCAACTTGTTGTTGACCTTGGCAGCAAGGATCCTGTACGGAAGCTCCTTTGCATATCCCAGATAAAGCTCCTCTATGCTCGTTCCCTTTTCTACGTCAACCTCTTCGAACTGCCCCCTGTAGTCCTTTTTTAACTTAATTTTCATAACTCCCCCTGAATTTCAAGTCTAAGGTATTTAGATTTTAGAATAGATATTGATATTTTACCACAAAGATGCAAAAAAGTGAACTGCTCGGAAGCAAATTGGCGGGCTTTACTTCAAAAATACTTAATCAAATTGCCTATGCAAATCATAACAAAATACCGCCCTGCAGGCGGTATTTTGGTTTTTCGTTTTAGATTTTTGCATGTGTGTAATTTTGCACGTGATGCGGCTGCTTTAGCCGCAGGCTGATGTGGCCGCAGGCTGATGTGGCCGCAGGCTGATGTGGCCGCAGGCTGATGTGGCCGCAGGCTGATGTGGCCGCAGGCTGATGTGGCCGCAGGCTGATGTGGCCGCAGGTCGCTTTAGCCGCAGGCCTCTTCCTCGCAGGCGCAGCCCTGCTCGCACTCGCAATTTTCGTCCAGGTTCTCGAGCTCTGCCCCATAGTATTTTGTCAGAATCTGCAGCGTCTTCAGAACCTCGTTCTTGCGCATGGTCAGGCCCTTGCTCATCCTCTCGTGATCTGGATCCCAGTCCCGGATATCCAGCTTCGGGCTGCTGTCTCTCCACGACACGATGTTGATCTCTTTCGACCAGCCTGTTTGGTACCTGGCGATAACGCCCAGATGGCGCACGATCTCGAACTTAAACTCGTCGTCTTTTTCCTTCATAGTCTTTGGCATTTGTATCTCCTTTCCACAAAACTCCTTTTGTGACTTCATTCTACTACTGCCAATAGGCTATGTCAATACTTTACTGAAAATTTTTTCTATTTTTTCAGAATTTTTTTACAATATTCTGTCAAGACAGGCTTTTATTTTCTCCGGCAGCATCCTGCACTTTTCCTCGGAGATGGAGGCTACCGAAACCCTCACGCCCTTTGCGAGCGGTACGAGGAAAATCCCCTCCTTTTCGAGCTCGGCCGAAAGTGCATCCGGATCCTTACACGGAACCGAGGCGAAGAAGCCCGCATCGAAAGGCACCATCTCAAGCCCCACCTCGGCCGCAGCCTTTTCGAAGGCCTTGCCGCGTCTTATCAGCATTTCTCTGAAGCCCTTTCGCTCCAGGTCGACCTTCGCCTTTAGGGCGGGATCTTCATATATCTTCGATAGGATTACCTGCGGCGCCCTCGCACAGTTTGACCAGGAATTTCTCGAGGAAAACTCGCAGACTCTCTTGAATTCGTCGGCCATTTCCTTCGTAGGCGCCAGGCATATCATTGCCCCGCTTCTCATTCCATATAACGTATAAGCCTTTGAGAGGCTGTGCGCAATTACGATCATCACATTGCTTGGGGCCTGCTCGATAATCGGCAGGAAGCTTCTGTACTTTTCTTCGTCTCCTGCAAAGTCGATATATGCAATGTCCGCAAGCAGCGTTATCTTCTTGTCCTTTGGCAGCGTTGCAAAAAAGTCGATAACAGCCTGCCATTCCTCGTCGGAAAGGGCATACCCAGTCGGATTATGCGCCGGTGTGTTGATAATCGTAACAAGGCGATCCTGATTCTTGAGAATTTCCCTTGCATTCCTTGCAAAGCTTTCGATATTGAACCTTCCTGCATCGTCGAAGAGCTCGAATGTTCTTATGGTTCTTCCGATTTCCTGTGCGATGCTATTATATGGCGCCCAGTACCAGTCCGCGATCAGCACCTCGTCTCCCGGCTCCGAAAAATTCGAAATCGTATTTCGGATTGCACCCGTTCCGCCCGGCGTTGCTACGGCCTCTGCGAACCTCTTTGGCACGAAGCTTCCGAAGGCGTCCTTTTTCATGGCCTGCCTGTACTCTGCGATGCCCGCGATCGGGGCATATTCTGCGAATTCCTCCGGCTTCAGGCTGCGAAATACATCCGTTACAGACGACAATACGATGAGCTTTCCCTCATCATCAAGGAGTGCACCTATGGTAGCATTACAAACCTTATCCTTTCCGTCCTTTTCGATTCTCTGTTTGGCTCGGTTGCTTATCCCGAAAATTTTATCCTCCTTGGGGATGTTCCTGCCGTTTGCGGCCGCGAATAATAGTTCTCCCATGGTCGTCCTCCTTTTTATAATATCTAATTTTAATCCAATTTGATGCAACATCTAAGTATATTATATTTTTTGAGTTTTTACAA
>CAVGEP010000003.1:13209-22408 GCA_963628105.1 Alistipes communis | reverse complement strand
TCGAAATTAGTTTTTTTTATAAATAATCGTATGTTTTGGCAGCGAATTTTATGTCCTTAGCACAAAATGGTGACTTAAAATAGTAAGTTCTCCATGTAAGATAAATTTCGTTTTTCGAATGGCTCAGCGTGTTTTCAGGATGCATCCATCATCTGTGTTTTATCGGAATTAACTTGACAAAATGATAATCTTTGATTATAATACATTTATACTTGAAAGGAGGAGCACTATGAACACATACAGCAACCAATTTAGCACAAGGCTGAGGGAACTTATCGAGGCACGCGAAATAACGCAAAAGGAACTAGCGGTAAGATCCGGCGTCACGGAGGCTGCTATGTCCCATTATGTGAAAGGGGATCGAACCCCACGCTCTGCTGTTCTTTCCAGAATTGCAACGGCTCTCAACACTACATCCGACTACCTGATGGAGGGGATTCCGCAGGACTATGTCAACGAGATTGGATATGCCAGACGTTTGATTGCCCGTAATGTCGATCAAATGACTGCAGCAGAAAAGCGAGAAATTCTAAGCATTTTACTTGGCTGCAGGGAGGGATAAGCACACATGAAACTTTCAGGCGAGCAATACGAGTTTATCAAAGGAGAGGTTGTCGCACTTTTTGAGCAATATGATATTCGCTGCTTCCTATGAGCGATTGAATATGACTCTTCTTCACGAGATCGGCCACTGTATACTGGATCATAAAGGCGGATCTGAAGAGGAAG
Source organism: Alistipes communis (assembly GCA_963628105.1). Lineage (GTDB taxonomy): Bacteria > Bacillota > Clostridia > Peptostreptococcales > Anaerovoracaceae > CAG-238. Next base: position 21,679 of record CAVGEP010000003.1, on the reverse strand, counting down.
AAGCTGAGGCAAACTTTTTCGCGAAATATGCTGCTGCACCGCCTCCATTAGTTCATTACCTTTGCGACAAATCTGCCGAATCTATTGAAAACGCCTTTTGTATCAGCTATACAGCCGCCGTTTATGCCAGTAATTATTATCAAAAGTGGCGGGCACACGGAAATAGTAAATATACCGACTACGAAATACGGCTGCTGCACTTATTTGACGTTGCCTAATACTTTGGGGAAAGGCGGGTGAGGCATATGCTTGTTCCTTTGTCGGAAAGGAAAAAGCCACATTGATTGCTGCAACAATCAAGATGGCTTTCTTCTCCGAATATTGCTATTCGAATTGTGGTTCATTCATTTTAGCATTCTTCGGAGAAAAAATCAATATATTTGATAAAATCTATTTACAAGGAGTTAAAATTGAATGATAAGTAAAGCAATGAGGGAAAGCCCGCTTTTTATGAGAAATTCATTCTCATCTGTTGGCAAATGGGACATTCCACTTGTAAAAAAACAAGTTCTTCCATCCGCCAACATCAACCTAGTAGCTTGTTCGGACACGCGCGCAAATGACAATGAGGAAAACCGAAAAAATGGTGTTCATTTCTTTGTTGATGATTATCGTTTCAAAAGCATCTACGATAATCCTGAACGTTCATTGAAGCGGTATGCACAATATGCATTTCTGCTTTCGCCTGACTTTTCTACATACGCCGAAATGAGTTTATGGCGTCAATTGGAGAGTGTGGCACACAGCAGGTGGGTAGGCGCTTATTGGCAAAGCAAAGGTTTAACGGTCATCCCGACTGTAAGCTGGAGTACACCAAGAAGCTTTGAATTCTGTTTTGACGGCATTGAACAAGATGCGACAGTCGCTGTCGGTATGATTGGCTGCAAGCATAACAAAACCGGATTTATGCGTGGCTACAATGAGATGCTGGAACATTTAAGGCCTGAAAGGGTTATCGTATTCGGAAGCCCATTCCCGGAGATGGAAGGAAATATCATACGAATCGACTATCTGGCTTCTCGAAAGGTGGTGCGCTGAAATGGGTGGAAGAGGCACATATGCAAGCGGAAATAATGTTGGATATGCATATAAAACCATTGGAAAGATTGATGGCATAAAGGTATTGGTGCCATTGGATCCTAAAAAAAGCTTTAGCATGCCTGCGGAAGCACATACATCTTTGGGTTATATTACTCTGGACAAAACAGGCACGTTCAGGCAATATCGAGAGTATAACGCACAGCATCTGCCAACCTTTGAAATTGGTTATCATTTTGAAAAAGGAATGTCAACACACGGCGAGCCCGTCCTGCATTACCACGAATATTCTGCCCCAGGAGTTGAATACCGTGGAAAGGCCAAACAGATTACGCCAGCGCTTATTGAAAAATACAGAAAGTACTTCAAGGGGGTGAGCATATGAATGGCAAATCACTGCCTGATTTTATTGATGAACTATACTGTAATCCTGAAATGGAAATCGAATATCATAGCATAAGATATTCTGTGTCCGGATATCTTGATGAGGACAAAGAATTTGTTTTGCAAGTAGATTCTATTGATAATCCGAGCTCAGAGATCTTTTTTGTAAGAAAGAAAACTGCAAGGGAATGTGTAGAAGCATTTGAAGGTGCTCTTCTGTTCGATGGAAAGACTATTTACCAGGCAGAGTCTGAAATCACAGTCTTGTACGGATAATATTAGTGCCTAAGTCGGGCGGAAGGCTGCGTGGCATTTTGCCCGCATCCTTCCGCCCGAGCAGTATTTTCTTATTTTGCAAGCGCATCGCAAAGTAACATTATTTATTAGCAAAGACAAAATATAGATAGTTTGAAATTTGCGATTGAAATTCTGTTTGCGGCGTTGTATAATGATATTGATGTGCGGACATAGTTCATTGGTAGAATATCAGCTTCCCAAGCTGAGGAGGCGGGTTCGATTCCCGTTGTCCGCTCCACAAGATACAAAATCCCGCGGCAAGCTTGCCGCGGGTTCTTTGATTTTCTAATCTTTTTGCGCTGTTGGCCATCCTCCGCAAAGCCGGCCGAATCAGTGGTTGGTTTCGAGCAAGCCGTAGTCCTCGTCGTTTCTCTTGTAGACAACATTTACGGTATTTGTTTCTGCGTCAAGGAATACGAAGAAATTGTGCTGAAGCATTTCCATCTGCATTATTGCTTCCTCGGTAGTCATAGGTGCCAGCTCAAATTTCTTGGTCTTTACAAGTTCGCCGCTGTCAGCAGGTTCAGCCTCCGGAAGCATCTCGAATCTTACGGACTCCTTTGACTTATTGCGCTTCATGAGTTTGCCTTTGTATTTTGTAAGCTGTTTGAGCAGCTTATCGGCAACTATATCTATACAATCGAAAACATCCTGTGATACATCCTCTGCTCTGAAAATCGTCCCCTTTGTTACGATGGTGGCTTCCATTTTAACTTTGGACTTTTCAGGGTGAATAATCACCTTTGCCTGAATGTCGTCAGCAAAGTACTTACCCAGCTTCTCAAACTTTTTGTCGATAGCGTCCTGAATTTTTTCGCTGATTGCAATGTTCTTTCCTGTTACGATAATCTTCATATTGGTGACCTCCTCTCGCCTGCGCCCTTTGCACCTATGAAAGCGAAAGTATGTATCGCCGATGTGCGGCGCAAACTCTTGTGTTCTTGTATCTTTATTATACCACATATTGTATGAAGCTTACCAGTACTTTTTCTGAAACTCCGTGAATATTTTGTCAAATATTTTTCAAAAATGCTGCGCTCTCGCTGATGACTTGACACAAAAAAACCGCCTGCCTGACCTGGTCTTTGCCCCCACACTTGCCTTTACCCGATTTTCGGAGGACTTACTTCTAAGGTACGCCATGATCGCCGCCCGAACTCCTGCGTGGCGGTTTACGTGGATCCTTTTGCCCGCACCTGGCTTGGATTTTCAACCACAGACGCAAGACGGTTCATTTCATTTTAGCCCAAAGGCGGTAAATTTGCAAGTTCTTTTGCGCCGGAAGTATCATCCGCGTATCTCCCCGTATCTGCCCGGTGTTGCCAGGACAAGGGCATGGACTTCCTTTGCCCCCGCTTCTTTCAAGACCTCGGCGCAGCCCCTCAGAGTTGCGCCGGTGGTATATATGTCGTCAATCAGCAAAATCCGCTTGTCACGGAGAAGCCTCTCCTTGCTCTTGTTTATGGCAAAGGCTCCTCTGAGCTGCTCCTCTCGTTCCCGCGGCGAAAGGCTGCGCAGCGCTTCCGTATCCTTGACCCGGCGAAGCAGGTCAGGCTCGTGGCGCATCCCGGCCTCTCTGCAAAAATACTTGGCAATCTTTTCTGACTGGTTAAAGCCGCGTTTCTTGAGCTTCGAGGCGCTGAGAGGCACGCCGCAGACAAGGTCGCTTTTCAAAACCTCCTCCGCCTCCGGGTCTCCGCAAATCCTGTCCGAGGCAATCTGCCCCAGCACCCTGGCCACATAGCTATGGTTATTATATTTCAGCTCAAAGATAAGCCGCTTGCCGTAAAGACCGTATCTGAAGCAGCCCCGCACCGAGTCCGGACATGACGAGTCAATTTCGATATTTCCCCATTCCATGTGCCTCGCGCAATGATCGCAGAGGCAATATGTCCTGCTTGCGTCAATATAATTCCCGCAGATAATGCAATACAACCCTTTCGGATAGACAAAGTCAAGCAGCCTCTCGGCAGAGGCCCTAATTATTTCTCTCATCTCACATTCACACCCTCGACCAAATCCTTGATTTTTGCCTAGATCAGTCCGTACATGCCCGTTATCCTATCTCGCAGCCCCGAGTTTCTGTTTCGGCTGCGGTTATTGTCGACCATGCCATTTGCATATTTTTCTTCTCCTACGATGATCACCTGTTCCTTGCCGCGGGTTATAGCCGTATACAGAAGGCTCCTGGTTGCCAGAACCGGAGCGAACCAGCTCATAGGCATGATCACCACCGGAAATTCGCTGCCCTGGCTTTTGTGAACCGTGATAGCGTAGGCAAGCTCCAGCTCGTCAAGCTGAATATACTGATATTCCACCCAGCGGCTGTCGTCGTACACCACGGTTACGGTCTTCATTTCGCCGTCGCAGGCCGTAACGATGCCGATTTCGCCGTTAAAGACTCCCTTGTGAGGCTTGCCGGCATCTGGCACCGGTGCGTCGGCAGGACTAGGGCTATCGCTATTTGCTTTCTCCCCTGCCCCGGTATTTTCTTCCCCGGGCATTTTATATTCAATTTGATAATCGTTTTTGTTTTGCATCACCCGGTCGCCTACCCGAAAAACGGTGCTGCCGAATTTCAGCTCCGCCTTTTCCTCGGATGGAGGGTTGAAGACCTCCTGCAGGCGCAGGTTCAGATTGAGGCTGCCTATGATTCCCTTTTTCGTCGGGCTGATCACCTGCAGCTCCTCTCTTGGCATGAGAGAGGCCATTTCTATAATCCTTTGCAAGATCTCTTCGTGGCGCTTTGCCTCTATGAGGCAAAAGTCCTTGCCGAATCTCGGGTATTCCCCGGCATTGATTCTGTGAGCATTCATTACGATCTGGCTCTGCTCGCTCTGTCTGTAGATGTGAGTGAGCGAGGATACGAAGAAATATTCGCTTTCGATAAGGTCCGCAAGTACGTTGCCGGCTCCCACCGATGGCAGCTGGTCGGCATCACCCACAAGAATAAGCCTTGTTCCGGGCTTCAGCGCATTGCAAAGTGCCTCCGTCAGCAATAGATCCAGCATCGAAGCCTCATCGATGATTACAACATCCTGAGTAAGGGGTCTTTCGGCGTTTCTGCCAAAGGACATATAGCGGGTCTGTTCGTCATAAAAAAATTCCAGCAGACGATGCACCGTACAGGCAAAATGCCCGCTGGTCTGCATCACGCGCTTTGCGGCTCTGCCCGTTGGCGCCGCCACCGCCACCTTTAGGCCGCTCCCCTCGGCGATTGAAATCAGCGCCTTGATGATGGTGGTCTTTCCTGTGCCCGGGCCTCCTGTTATGATCGAAACTCCGCTAAGCAATGCGTTTTTGACAGCCTCCCTTTGTTCTCCCGAAAGGCTGATATCCGCATCGCTTTCTGCCTTTGCAATCAGCGCGTCGATATTTGCCCCAACTGGCCTCAGTCCCTCCTGCGGGTTTTCCAGCGCCGCAAGCTTTCCGGCTACGCTGCACTCCGCCTTGTAGTACCCATAGAAGTATACCACGCGCTCGCCGTCAATGTCCGCAAGCTGCAGCCTCCCGTCAAATACCAGGTCCTCTGTCACATCGCTGACAAGCTCCCTCGCAACATCGAGGACCTTTGCCGCTTCCGTGCATAGGTCTTCGTGCAGCGCGTAGGTATGCCCGTCGGATGCATATTTTTTCATCAGAAGCGCGATACCCGCCTCGATTCTATAGCGATTTTCGTCGCCAAATCCCATGGATTTTGCAATCAGATCCACCTTTTTGAATCCCATCCTCGGGAATTCCTCGAGCAGCCAGTATGGATTATCCTCGATAAGCCCGACCGCCGCATCGCCTACCAGATCGAAAATCTTGATTATATAATAATTTGTTAGCCCCAGGGAGCGCAAAAACAAGGTCACCTCAGGGGTGACCTCACTTATCTTAGCCATGATACTCCTCTGCTCCATGCGGCGATCTTGTTTCTTTTGTACTTTTTCGCAAGCCTGAGAAGCTCTTCTCTGGTATTCTGTTTCGGTTTGATGTGCGTGGATTCTGTCAGCATCATAAGCATTTTCTGCACATTCGTCTCATCGCAGATTCCCGCCTCGATCAAATCGTTTGCGTCTACCGCAAGATCCTCTATGAAGATGACCTCGCGGTTCTTTCTGATTTCGTCCAGCATGTATATCTTGCTTCGAATCTTTGTCTCCGAGTCATATCCGAAGGCGATTCTCTGGGCTTTTTCGAGGCTCAGAAGATATTCGTACCTGTCCATGCTCCTATCGTAGATGAAGCGCTTCAGATCCTGCGGCCGCGCCGTAAAGTAAAGCTTGGGCATGTCATAAACCGCATCCACAAGATGCTGATGCGTCTCCTCGTCAAATCCGAGTCTTTCTATCGACGGCAGCGAGCGTTTCTTGCCGATTGCCGAATAGAAAAGTCCGAGCCTTCTTTCCGGAACCTGTTTCGTCTTTTCGATGCCCTCGCAGAGCGTAATCAAATCCGACTTTTCCCTGTGGGTAAGTCTTGCGAAGCACTCCTCTCCGAGTATTATGCGGATGATACCCGTATTCATAAGCATGTTGAGGCCCTTCCCGGCATGCTTTGAGGCTAAGATGTCGGTAAACTCGTCGCGGATTTTTTCGGGTCTTAGGCTCGCAAGCAGACCGTAGTTTGCGGCGATCGCCTCGTAGACGCTTTTGCTGAGGTCAAAGTCAAATTGCGCGGCATAGCGGATAGCTCTCATCATGCGGATCGGCTCCTTGCGGAATGACTCGGCTGGCTCCTCTATCGTTTTGATCAGAGCCTTGCGGATATCCTCCCTGCCCTCGAAGGGGTCTGCGATGGTGCTCGCGCCGGCATACGGATTCATCGCGATGGCGCTGACGGTAAAATCTCTCCTTGCCAGTTCCTCCTGGATATTGTCCGTAAAGATGTCTTCGCCGGGCTGTGCCTCTCCTACATTTTTCTTCCGGTAGGTAGAAATGTCAACGATGAAGCCTTCTTCGCCGATAACCTGCCCGTCTTCGTCAAGAACCTCCTCGACCAGCTCCTCCCGCAAAACGCTATACTTTGCGCTGAGAACCTTCGCCTCCGGGAAAAGCTTCGTGAGGTCATCATATCCGGCCTTGGTTACCACATCCCAGTTATATGTATCCTTGCCCATCAGGCTGTCAAGGACGCATTCTCCGGCCACATAGCTCTCAAATCCCGCATCGCCGAGGGTTTTTAATATTCTTGCGACTTCCTTAGGTACCTTAATCATTTCGTGCCTCCTTAGAAAATAATTTCTTTAATTTAGTTTTTATCCGAATCTGCCGGCTTATACAATTTCCTGTTTTCGAGGGTTCTCACCTTGTCGCTGAACTCTCCCGGAGCTGTCGCCGCAAGCGCCGCCTCCATGTCAAACATCCTTGCGTCGAGAATGTCCAGATAGTGCAGAAGCTCTGCTTCCGGGAACAGCGGCTTTTTCGGGCTTCCGAATTCCGGCTCGTAGTGATGGGAAAGGATCATATGTTCAAGCATGATTGCCTTTTCGCGTGGAAGTCCCAGTTCCAGGCTCATCCTGTCGATGGTCTTGACTCCCTGTATGATATGTCCCAGCATCTGTCCCTCAAAGGAATATCCCGTAGAAATCCCGTCGGTATCCGCCATTATTTCGTTGAGCTTTTCCATGTCGTGGAGTATCACTCCCGTGACTACCAAATCCCGATTCAGGTTCGTATATACCTCGCAGACCCTCTCGCCGGTCATGAGCATCCTCTTCATATGGTAGAGAAGCCCCCCAAGCTGGGCGTGGTGGTTTTTTTGCGCCGCCGGATAATACAGCAGCCTGTCGCGATTTTCCGTCAGGAATTTGAGGCAGATCGCCTTGAGGTCTTTATCTTCTATGGCTTCTGCGCGGCTCAGGATATAGTCGTACATCTTGTGGGGATCCTCAGGCGCTGCTTTCACGAAGTCCTGCATATCGATTTCGTCATTTTCGTTTGCGGGTCTTATTCGCATAATTCTCATCTGAAGCTGGCCTGCCCACTCGGTTATGAGAGCCTTGACCTTGACGATGTCCTTTTCGCGAATTGCAAGGATCGACTCGATTTCGCGGTCGGCTACATCCCACTTTTTAGAATTTATTTCGCCATATTTGTCTCCAAGTACCAGATCCCAGTACTGTTTGCCATTGGAGCCCGTCTTGATGGCGGTGGATTTTACCATAAAAAAATCCGTTATCTCGATGTCCTTTTTTAGATCTTTGGTATAAATCGTTTTCATTTAGCATCCTTCTTTTTTCTAATCGTTTTTTCCGTTAGTCGTTTAGGTATGTTGCAAGGGCCGTTGCGACGGTTTTGCCCGTCGCCTTCGAGGTCAGGCTTGCTCTCATGTGTACGATTCTTCTTCCGAAAAATTCAATCTCGGCCCTCGAGACCAGGGTGTCCCCGACCTCCGCTTTTCTGAGAAAATGAACCGTCATATCTACGGTAGGCGCCCAGCTGTCTCGAAAGCAGATTGCCGCAACCCCCGCAGTGTGATCCAGCATCGCGCAGATCACTCCGCCGTGGAGAATCCCCGCGTAGTTTGCCTCCCAGTCCAGAACCGGGAATTCTATCGTAAGGCTCTTGTCCTCGCCCCTGCAGGCGATATACCTTCCGGAAAGCCTCGCGTCAAACTCGTTTGGTTTTGACTTTACGCTTTCGTCAAGCGCTTTGAGTCTTTTTGCAAGTATCTCGTTGTCGGTAGTAAAATCAGAAAAAGACATATTGCGTCCTCCATTTTCGTGTCTATAATGTAGTTTGTCTTTTGGTTTACATTATATACC
>CAVGEP010000003.1:9727-13170 GCA_963628105.1 Alistipes communis | reverse complement strand
TGTCTTGTGGTTTACATTATATACCAAAATGGTCCCGTGTGCAATATGTCTTTTGCGTATTTAATATTTATTTTGTTTTTTCCTGAAGCAGTACCGAAGCCTTGAAAAGGTCGCCGTCAATGGTTATGCTGAACTTTCCGTCCATGAGATGCACCAAATCTCTGGCGATTGCAAGTCCCAGGCCGCTACCCTCGGTGTTTCGGGATGCGTCGCCCCGGGTGAATCTTTCCATCAGCTCTGCTTCCGAAATATTAAGCTCATCTTTTGAAATATTTTTTATTTCAAGCAAAATTCCCTCTTTGCGGCTGATGTTCACATAAACCCGGCTGTTTTCGAGAGCGTATTTTGCCACATTTCCCAGCAGGTTCTCGATGACCCGCCACAGAAGCTGGCCGTCTGCCATGACCTTCGGCGCTCCCGGCTCCGCGCCTTCTTCCACGCATTCGTTTCTGACGATGGCTTCCAGCCCTCGCGCAGCGAGTTTTGCGTCCATCTCCCCAAGGCTCTGGCTCACGATGGACGCAAGGGCGATTTCTTCCATGTTCACGGGAATCGCCCCGCTGGAAGCCTTCGCCGCCTCGAAGAGTTCCTCCGTCAGCACTCTCAGTCTTTCGGTCTTTTCGTCCAGAATTTTCAGATATTCCGGCGCATTCGGGCTGTCAAGCCCCTCCTTTTTCAGCAGGTCGATATAGGACACCATTGATGTCAGCGGAGTTTTCAGATCGTGGGAAACATTGGAAATCAGCTCCGTTTTCATGCGCTGGGTCTTTAGCTCGTTATGTATCGCCGCCTCCGAAGCCTCCGAAATGCTGTTTATGTCCGCCGCCAACCTGTCAAGCTCGGTAGCTGGATTTCCTGCTGTGTTTGTTTCCACCCCGATTTTATACGAAAGTTCGCCGCTGCGCACCCGTGCCACACCGCTGCTGATTGCTTCCAGCTTCCTGATCTTTTTCGGCACAAACACGAATATCAGCACGAGATCGATAATCGCCCCGATCCCCGTTACCGCCAGCAGCGACATTCCGATAAGAAGGCCCACATATTTTTTCATGAGATTATCCGAGGATTTTATCGCCTCCGCTACCGAGATTACAATGCCTCCCAGCAGGGATTTTTCCCAGAACTTATGAGCCTTGAGCTTTTTCACCAGGGAAACGAAGCACACCAGTGCAAGGATAATTGCAAGGATCATCCCCGCGATACAAAGCACGAAAACCGAGAAATTGCTGGGCCCAAAGCAATAATTATCCTCGTTCACCGGCACATAAATCAAACCGAAATTGCTCATTCCCGGATACATCCTATACATCGGACAGGCGAGGGAAACTGCGGCTCCCGCCCCGAAGCACCCCAGCACCAGCAGCACCTCCGACCAGATCCGGTCCGCCCAATTCAGGTGAATGCTGCCGTCCTCTTCCCTGTCGAATCTCCCGGAAAGCACGCAAAGGGTCACCGCCCCTGCCACAGCCAGGATCCCCAGCCCTATCACAACCAGCATCATCTTGCTGATTATGTCGTTTTGCATATTTTCTGTCTGAAAATACACCGTCCATGTGCCGTTCAAAATCCAGTCCAGGGTTTCCTGTGCCTGGGGAGCCGTAATTTCACCGTCATAGCCGATGTAGTAGTTATAAAGGTTCGCATAGTCGTTCATACACGAAAGGGACACAAGGAAGCTCCCTGCGATTCCCGTCAGCGTGCCCACAAGCACCGTAAGCACCCACAGAATCCGGTCAAATACGAGAAGCCCGCTATTTTTCCCCTGAGGCGCGAGCCTTTCTCCCGCAAAATTTTCTTTCAAAGTTTCTTCCATAATCTCCTCCTATAGTTTTTCAATCTTGTAGCCGATCCCCCAAACCACTTTCAAATACTGCGGATTTTTCGGGTCGATCTCGATCTTTTCCCGAATCCGGCGAATATGCACCGCCACGGTGTTTTCCGGGCTGTAGGCAGGCTCATTCCAAACCGCCTCGTAAATCTGCCCGATGCTAAAGACCTTCCCCGCATTTTCCGTCAAAAATTTCAGTATCCCGTATTCGATAGGTGTTACGGCGATGGGCTGTCCATCAAGGGTTACGGATTTCTCCCCGTCGTCAACCACAAGCCCTCCTGTCACAAAAACGCCGCTTTTTGTTCCCTCGTGTCCCGAAATGCTCCCAAGCCGCACATAGCGCCTGAGCTGTGATTTTACCCTTGCGATAAGCTCCAGCGGGTTAAAGGGTTTTGTAACATAATCGTCCGCCCCCACATTAAGGCCTGTGATCTTGTCGTAGTCCTCGGACTTTGCCGAAAGCATGATAATGGGAATGTTTTTCTCTTCACGAATTTTCATCGTCGCCTGCACCCCGTCCATATTCGGCATCATGATGTCCATGATAATCAGGTGCAGCGGCTCTTTCCGGGCGATTTGCAGTGCCTGGATTCCGTCATAAGCCTTGAAAACCCCAAACCCTTCGTTTCTGAGATAAATTTCGATGGCGCCGGCAATTTCCTTGTCGTCGTCGCACACGAGTATGTTTATTTGCGTCTGATTCATTTTCTTTTTCTCCGTCCCCTTTTACCCATACTATAAAGGACATTTATTACAAATGCCCTCATGAGTTTCTTACGAAAATATTAAGAATTTATTTTTCCTCCGGTTCGTACGGAAAGCAGTCCATGAATTTTATCTTGAATGCGTTCATTGCGTGGAGCCTGTCGATCTTCGCCTTGACCTCCGGGTCATCGATTTCTCCGGTGCGAATATAGCGGTCTAAGGTCGCATAGGTAAAGCCTAGGTTTTCCTCGTCGGTCTTCGGCTGAAGCCCATCAATCGGCGTCTTATCAACGAACATAGAAGGAAGTCCCAGTTCTCTACCGATCGCCTTGACCTCCTGCACCGTAAGGTGGGAAAGTGGGCTGAAATCTCCCGCGCCGTCACCGTATCTCGTAGCGTAGCCTACCCAGTCTTCCGAAAGGTTGCAGGTGTTCGCCACACGGCCGTTAAAGGACTGGGAAATCGCGTAGGTCGCCGCCATTCTCAGTCGGGGCGGCAGGTTTGTCACCGTCTGGGTCTGAATGGAATCCTCCCCTGCAGCCTCTTTTATCTGTGAAATCAAGCCATCAAAACAATCCTTGATATTTATCACAAAATGTTTTATTCCCAAATGCGCAACCAGCGCCCGGGAAACATCGATATCCGCCTGCTCGCCCTTCGGAAGAAGCACACCGATGACTCTGTCCCGTCCCAAGGCCTCTACGCAAAGCGCCGCCACCACGGAGCTATCCTTGCCTCCGGAAATCGCCACGATGGCGTTGCAGCCCTTTCCGTTTATCTCAAACCAATCTCTTATCCACTTAACTATATCGTCTTTTACTTTTTTTGCGTCAAATTTTGTGTCGAATGCCATGTTCGCAGCCTCCAATTATGTGTTTTATTTGTTTTTTTCCGTGCAGATATACTG
>CAVGEP010000003.1:0-9717 GCA_963628105.1 Alistipes communis | reverse complement strand
CACATATACCGTTCTTCCGTGCGATTATTGCGGTTATTGCGGTTATGCCGGTATTAAGTGCACTGTCATTATATGTAGTGTACCCCAAATGCCCCCGCGATTCAAGTATTTTTATTCCTTTGTTTCGGCTCTCTGTTTTCGTTTTCATGCGCGCCGTATTTTCAATGCTTTGCAGACAAGCTTTATAAATTTTTTGAGCGCTTTTTTGACCTGAAGTGAGAAAATAAATTCCACTTCGAGATACAAAATATGTTATACTGTTTCTGTGAATGATTTTATTTTTTCAAGAATATTTCAAGAATATATAGAAAGGTCAGTGTGGGCAGTATGGCAGCTTTCGTTAAATTTGAACATGTAAAAAAGACCTACAAGATGGGGGAGGTCACCATTGAAGCGCTCAGAGATGCTTCTTTCGAAATCGAGAAGGGCGAAATCTGTATTATTGTCGGGCCCTCGGGTGCAGGCAAGACAACGCTTCTGAATATTCTCGGAGGCATGGACTCTCTCACCGACGGCAGGGTTTTCCTTGACGGCGCGGAAATTTCCAAATATAACTCTCGGGAGCTGACCACATACAGACGCTACGAGATCGGTTTCGTTTTCCAGTTCTATAACTTGATTCAAAACCTTACGGCGCTGGAAAATGTTTCTCTTGCTGCCCAGATCTGCAAAGAGCCTATGGATGCAAAAGAGGCGCTGATCAAGGTAGGGCTCGAAGACCGGCAGGCTAACTTCCCGGCACAGCTTTCGGGAGGAGAACAGCAGCGTGTTGCCATTGCCCGGGCCCTGGCAAAAAATCCAAAGCTCCTCCTTTGCGATGAGCCCACCGGCGCCTTGGACTATAACACAGGCAAGGCAATTCTCAAACTTTTGCAGGACACTGCCCACGAAACGGGCATGACGGTGGTTATAATCACCCACAATACGGCAATTACTCCTATGGCTGACAGGATTATCCGCGTCAAAAACGGCACGGTTTCCTCTGTGGAGCTTAACGAAAACAAGGTTCCCGTAGAAACCATCGAATGGTAGAAAGGCGGTACACATACACATGAAAAACGCCATGAGAAAAACTACATTTCGTGAAATCAAAGGCAGCTTCAGCCGCTGGATTGCCATTCTCGCGATCTGTATGCTGGGGGTGGGCTTTTTCTGCGGAATCAAGGTCTGCAAGGAGGCATTTATACTCACAGGAGATACCTTCCTCAGCGATAACTTTTTCTATGATTATGAGCTGATTTCAACTCTGGGTCTTGAAGAAAAGGATGTAGAAAAATTCCAAAGCCTTGAAGGCATTGCAAAGGCCAGGGGCAGCTATTCCACCGACGCGCTCTTTACGGTTTCCCTCGGCGACGAAAACGGAGCCGGCGATGAAAGCGACGAAAACGGAGCCTCCGATGAAACCGATGGAACAGATGAAACCGTTGAAGCAGGCGAAACCGTCGAATCCGTTGAAACGGGCGAAGCCGTGGAAGCGGCAGGAGAGCGGGTTGCAAAATTTCATGCCCTTATCGACGATATGAACACCCCGGAGATCAAATCCGGCAGACTTCCCGAGCAGCCTAACGAATGCGTAGGGGATTCAAGATACTTTTCCGAATCGGACATAGGCAGCAAAATAGTCATAAGCGAAAACAACGAGTCCGACACTCGGGATCTTTTTGCATGCGAAAGCTACGAAATCGTCGGGCTCTGCGAGTCGCCCCTTTACCTTAATTTTGAGCGGGGCTCCACTTCCCTTGGCAACGGAAGCGTGGCGACCTATCTTTATGTTCCCCTTGATGGCTGGGACAGCGAGGTTTATACCGAAATCTATGTGACCCTCGAAAATCAGGGGGTTATATATACCGATGAATACAAACAAAACGCAGAGGCAATGGAAAAGCCTCTGGAGGATGCCCTCGAAACCTGCGCAAGCAGCCGCTATGACGAAATCCTCCAGGAGGCAAACGAAAAGCTCGATGATGCCCGGACAGAGCTCGACGACGCAAAAGCCCGGCTGAAAAAGGCGGAAGATAAAATCGCCGATGGGCAGAAGCAAATCAAAGACGGCGAAAAAGAGCTTGACGATAACCAGAAGAAGCTGGATGCCTCCGCTACGGAGCTGAAAAAAGCAAGGAAAGAATACGAAACCTCCCTTGCAGAGTTTAATACCCAAAAGGAGTCCGCATACGCAGAGCTTGAGGCTCAGAAGGAGCAGATCGAAGCCGCCGCGGGCACACCTTACTACGATCAGTATCTTGCCCAATATAACGCCGCAAAGGAAGAGGCAGACGCGAAGTTTGAAGCGGCAGCCGCAGAACTTGAGGCGGCAAAGGAAAAGATCACTTCCGGCGAGGCAGAAGTAAAATCTGGCTACGCAGAACTGGAAAAAGGTCGCAAAGAGCTCGAAAAATCCAAAAAAGAGCTTGCAGACGGCGAGAAGGAGCTTGCAGACGGCAAGAAGCAGGTTAAGGACGGTCAAAGGGAATTAAACAAGGCGGAGGACAAGGTGGATGAGATCGAAAATCCCAAGACCTATGTCCTCGGCAGGGACACCAATATAGGCTACGTTTGCTTTGACAACGATACCAGTATTGTAAATTCCATTGCCAAGGTTTTCCCTGTATTTTTCTTCCTGGTAGCTGCGCTGGTATGCATGACCACCATGACAAGGATGATCGACGAGCAGAGAACCCAAATAGGTGTACTCAAGGCCCTTGGCTACAGCAGAGCTAAAATTCTCGGCAAATATGTATTTTATGCCGCCAGTGCTTCCCTCATCGGCGGGCTTTTGGGCTTTTTCGGCGGTTCCTTCCTCTTCCCGGGGGTAATATGGACTGCATACGGAATGATGTACGATTTTGCGGATCTGATATATGTGATTAACCCGCTTCTGGGCACTTTGTCCATACTTGCCGCGCTGGTTTGTTGCGTGGGCACGACAATTTACTGCTGCTATGCTGAGCTTGTAAATGTGCCTGCCGAGCTGATCAGGCCAAAGGCTCCCGCCCTTGGGAAACGCATTCTTCTGGAAAGAGTTCCTTTCATCTGGAGCCGGCTTAAATTTCTCCACAAGGTTTGCCTTAGGAACATTTTCAGATACAAGAAAAGATTTTTCATGATGGTTCTGGGAATCTGCGGCTGCACTGCCCTGCTGATTACCGCAATGGGGCTCTCGGATTCCATCAAGAACATTATTTCGGTCCAGTACGATGAAATTTTTCATAATGACTATACCGTAACCTTCGACCGGGGCATAAGCGCAAAGGAAGAAAAGGAATTCCTCTCGGAAAACAGCGAGTATGTGGACAGCGCCCTTTTCCTTAACACCCTGTCAGTGGACGCGCATGTCGGTTCCCAGGTTAAATCTGTCAATATGGTGGTTGCAGACCCGGCGGATCCCATTTCGGACTTCATCACCTTGAAAAACGATGAAGGTGAAATCGCCTATCCTGCCGAGGGGCACTGCGTGATAAACGATAATTTGGGCCAGACCCTGGGGCTTGGCGCGGGCGATGTTTTGACGGTATTTGACAGCGATATGCAGGAGATGGATCTTGTGATAGACAACCTGTGCGAAAACCATGTTTACAACTATGTTTACATCACCCCCGACACCTACGGCGACGCTTGGGGAGAGCCCGAAATCAATACAGCCTTTGTGATTGGCCGCCATGGAGAAGACGGAAGCCTTGCAAATCCTCACCAGCAGGGTGCAAAGCTCATGGAGGCCTCCCATGTTGCCTCGGTGAGCATCACCCAGGACATGCGGGATCGGGTCAACAGCATGATGGAAAGTCTGGATTATATCATCGCCCTTGTAATGGCCTGCGCGGGTGCCCTTGCTTTCATCGTGCTCTACAATCTTACTAATATAAATATTACGGAGAGAATCAGGGAAATTGCGACCATTAAGGTGCTGGGATTTTACCCCGGCGAAACCAATGCCTATGTTTTCCGAGAAAATTTCGTGCTTACCGCAATATCGGCTCTCGTAGGGATACCGGTGGGCAAAGGCTTTCATTCCTTCGTGATGGGACAGATACAGATTGATTTGCTGAGCTTCGACATTCATATCGAGCTTGCAAGCTACCTGATTGCAGTGGCGCTGACATTCCTGTTTGCGCTTATTGTGAACTTTGCAATGTATTTCAGGCTCGAAAAGATAAACATGGCCGAATCGCTCAAATCGATCGAATAGGTCGCATATAGCTCATGCAAAAGGCTGCCGGCAATCTAACCTTGTATTTTCCCCCTATTTTTGCTATAATGATTTGTAACCTTTTGCACCGCAACTTTGATTTATAAATGAAAGGAGAACCTTGAGGATGAGTGATACTTTTGTTCAGAACGAAAGTATTGAGGCAGTAATTCAGCGTTACAAGGGCACGATTTACGGCGTGGCCTTATCATATACAAGTAACAGAGCAGATGCGGACGACATCTTCCAGGAGGTTTTCCTCATCTACTATAAAGTAAATCCGCAGTTTAACGACGAGGAGCATCGAAAGGCATGGCTGATCAGGACGACAATCAACTGCTCCCTGCGAGTCGTGCAAAGCACCTACCACAAGCGCGTTATCCCGATGGATCAAAACGAGATGAATGAAGGCTCATTTCAATTTCGTACCAAGGAAGAAAATGCTGTTTACTTAGCTCTTCAGCAGCTTCCGGAGAAATATCGAACAGTTCTCCAACTCTTTTATTTTGCGGACATGTCTGTCGATGCGATCGGCAGAGCCCTTAATCTCAAGCCCGGCACCGTCAAGGTCCAGCTTATGAGAGGCCGCGAAATGATGAAAAATAAACTAAAGGAGGAGGATTATCATGGCTGACGAATTCTTTCGCAACCTGGATGATTTCGCTTCGAGCGACATGATCTATAGCATGAGAGAACAGATGACCCCGTCTGATGAGGTCGTTAGGTCTTTGCTTGCCAAGATTGCCGCCTGCGATGCTTCCCCTGAAGGTTTGGACAATATATCGAATTTTGACTTTGGCAATGTGCAAGAGCTGCTGCCGGAAACGAAGACCCGCAGGTCTTACAGGTCCCTCAGCCGCAAGTCTCTCATGGGTCTTACATCGGCTGCGGCAGCCTGCGTGATCATGCTCACCTCCGCATTCGCGGTTATGGGCAGTGCAAGCCCCGCTTCCGTAGGCAAGTTCATCGACAAGATAACTCCAAAAAACGTGGTTACTACACCGATTCAGGGTTCCGAAAAATCCGACCCTGCCAAGCCCGGCGATTCTACGGGCAGCACGGATGTCGCGGGCGATACCGGCGATACCAATGATACCGGAAACACTTTAGCATCCGATGAGCCGGCAGCATCTGATGAGACCACAAAGGAAAATGCGAATGCCGAGAACAAGACCGACATATCTTCCATAGACCAGAACCAGAATGGAGCCGCACCGTCAAACGGCGGCGAATCGAACGCTCCTGCCCCTGCTCCGGAAACCGGTTCAGCTAACACGGTTGACAAGACCGGAGAAGGAGATGCTACCTTCAGCAGAGAAATTCTGGCAGAAGAATCGGTTTCGCACCTTACGATTTCGGGATCAAACTATGTGGTTGACTCTTCGGCAGCGTCCCCTGTTACGACCTCCGAGATCCAGTCGATTTCACTCGAGATCCCTGAGACTTCCACCACAAACAACACCGTGGTCAAGGCTCATGTCAAAAAGATAAAAAATGTTTCCGCAAACCTCATGGTTGCTCTTGATGTGAACGGATTCAAGGACACCCTGCTTTATACAAACGAGTCCTATTCGCCTAATACCCTCGGTGATTTTATTTCCGATTCGGGTCTTGACGAGGAGGTTTCCTTCTCAAAATTCGTATATTGCAAGGGCGACAACATCGGATATTCCTCGTATCACAAATTTACGGTTCCTGACATCAGCGAATATGCCGAGAATTATCTTTTCATGAACGAGTCGGCTCCACTTTCGTCCCACATTCTTTACGAGGTGGCTGACACTCATGTAACCTTCAAGTCCAAGTCGAATCCGACCTGTTCGTCCATCGACTTCGGAGTAAGCGACAACGGTTATCTGTATGTGAAGATGGCAGGAGGCAAGACCTTTACCTTCTATATAGGAACGGACTCGACCTCAAGCTTCATTTCGAGCATTACCGGCGAATAATAAAGTTTGAGCATAAGCGAGAAAACGAGAAAGCGAAAAAGCAAGAAATCGAAGAAAAGAAAAATGCGGTTTCCTTTAGGTCATAAATGGCATAATAAATAAGAAAGCTGAGAATTGCACGGGTTTCCCCGCTGATTCCCAGCTTTTTATTTTGCTCTTTGCTCTGGCTGCCGTCAGTGGCTCCTTTGGCGCCCTTTCGATGCCATCTCGTCGCTTTTTGGCACTTTCTCGATGCCTTTTCAGCTCTTTAGGTGCTCCCCCTTGAGTCTACCGGGTGGTCACCGTGCGTTTTGCCGAGTAGCTGCTGTAGACGGTATTCTTGTAGGTTACCCGGTATGCCCTGATGCGATATTCGTACTTCAGCCCGCGGGTAGCTTTCTTATCCACATAGCTCTTGTTCTTCGTGGTCGCTATGAGCTTCCATGTGCTTTTGCCCGAGATCCTGCGATAGACCTTGTATCCCGTCGCCTTGCTCACCGCCTTCCAGTGAAGCTTGTTCGCGCCGGCATAATATGCCTTGCAGGACGAAATTTTGGGCTTTGACAGAGGCGTCGTGACAGTCTTTGAGGCCGACGGCTCGCTTTCGTAGACCATGCCGCCTACCGTACGCTTTGCGACTACCCTATAATAGTATTTGATGCCTGCCGAAGCGCTTGCATCGTCAAAGTACGGCTCATCAAGATCCTGCGAAATCAGCTTCCAGGAGCCGCCCTTCGCCTTTCGATAAAGATCATAAGACTCTGCGCCCTGCACGCTGCTCCACTCAATCGCAGGCTTGTCCGCCGGATTGATAGACAGGCTCGATATGGTCGGCGCTGCCGTGGAATAATAATGCTCCAGGTCAAAGAAATTAACCTCATAGCTTATATTTTTCTTGTTATAAGAAACATATACGATAAACCGGTCTCCCGCCTTGACCTGGCCGAGATTTTCCGGTCTAAAAATTATGCAGCCGGGCTGCCCATAACTCTGGTTATTTACATAAAAATCTCCGTCCGATGATACGGAGCTGAACACCCACGTCTTGTAATCGCTCATTCTAAGAAGCGAAACCACCGCTGTAGAGGCGTCTACCTCATCACCTACGGATATGCTCCATGCCGAGTCCTTTGCAAAGAAAGATGTCGGCGTGTTCTTCGCGGGCCAGCACACGGTCTGTGCCTGCAAATCATCTTGCTGGCGATTTCTTATGTACATGGTATTTGCGGTTCCCTTCGGTCCCGTAACCGAGCCAAATCCCGTCATAACAAGACTGGGATTCAGGATCCACCGTCTGTGTCCCAGAGTCTTGATATTTGCAGAATCGCTGTCGTACATCCACGCATATATTATGGAAGACTTGAGGCTGTTATTTTGCCAAGAGGTCTTGTCTATGTTAGAATCTGCCGAGCCCTCCTTCGCCGCCGTCGCAAGCTCATCGCTCATGTCCCCGGGAATCGACGGGCTGTGAGAAGCCTTTACATTCAGGTAGTTTATGAGTGCTGCCGACTGGGCAAGCTGACTGTACGGGTTGAACAGATACACATCGCTTGAAAGCCCCGTCATATAGCGGATAAGTCGAATCGCATTTAGCGCGCGAACCTCCTCCTCCTGTTTGAGCTTCCCCGCCGCGTATGGCTTAGTGAATGCGGGTTTTTCTTCGTAATCTACGCTGTAGTCCTCTAACATATTGCCGCTCTGGTCAAAATATGTTTCCCCTGCCGGATGCTCCTGCGCAAATGCCACGATCTCCTGCTGGCTCGGAAGCTGAGTTTCGACCTCCGCCGCCTGGCAATATGCCGTCTCCAGCGCAGAGCCCAGCGCAAGCGTAGCCCCCAGTGCAAGCGCAAGTATCCTGTGTTTTGTCTTTTTCAAATTAATACCCTCCTGAAAATTTTTTCAAATCCTCTTATAGTATATCACATCTTGCGCAAATTTCTATCTCCTATTTTATTTTTGGCAAAATTCTTAGGCCTCAGCCTGTACAGCAGCAAAAAAAGCCTCACAAACGGTTGACAAGGTGCTGCGAATGGAGTAATAATTACCCTGTAAAGAAAGCAAATCAAAAATTCAAAGACAAAACAAACGAAAAACCCGAAGGTGCTGTCTTCGGGTTTTTCGTTCTCTGGTCAGCTATTCCAGCTCGAATGCGCCGTTATATAGCTGATAATATTTCCCATGCTGGGCGATCAGCTGCTCGTGATTGCCTCGCTCAATGATGCGGCCCGCTTCCATAACCATGATAACATCGGCATTTTGGACCGTCGAAAGCCTGTGAGCGATTACAAATACCGTTCTTCCCTTCATCAGATTGTCCATGCCACGCTGCACGATCGTCTCGGTTCTCGTATCGATAGAAGATGTCGCCTCGTCCAGAATCATCACAGGCGGGTCGGCAACCGCAGCCCTTGCGATAGAAATCAGCTGTCTCTGCCCCTGGGACAGCCCGCTGCCGTCTCCCTCAAGCAGCGTATCGTAGCCATTCGGAAGCATACGTATAAAGCCGTCGGCATTTACCAGTTTTGCCGCCTGCACGCACTCCTCGTCCGTGGCGTCAAGCCTCCCGTAGCGAATGTTCTCCATCACGCTTCCCGTGAACAAATTTACATCCTGCAGCACCACGCCCAGAGATCGTCGCAAATCCTCTTTGCGGATGTTATTGATATTGATCCCGTCATACTGGATCTTGCCATCATCTATGTCATAGAAGCGATTGATCAGGTTCGTAATGGTGGTCTTTCCGGCTCCTGTTGCTCCAACGAGAGCGACCTTTTGCCCCGGCTGTGCATATACGGTAATGCCTCGCAGCACCAGGCTGTCCGGTTCGTACCCGAAATCCACGTCCTTGAGATTGATCATCCCCTGCATCTTGATCAGCCTGTCGCCGTCCTTCCATGCCCAGGTTCCCGTATGCTCAGGGCACTCCGTGAGATTGCCCTCCGCATCTTCGTGGACATTTACGAGGGTTACGGTTCCGTGGTCCTCCTCCGGCTCTGTATCGAGAAATTCAAAGATTCGCGCGGCTCCCGCAAGCGCCATCACCACGGAGTTCAGCTGCTGCGAAACCTGAGCAATCGGGTTCACGAAGTTCCTCGAAAGGGTGAGAAATGCCGCGATCGTGCCGAGGGTAAGGCTTGCCTCGCCGCCTACCGACAGATTGCCGGCGCCTGATATTGCCATGGCTCCCCCAACAAAAGCGATGATGATATAAAGCACATATCCCATCGCGCCCATCAGGGGCATCAGCATATTGGCAAGGCCGTTGGCACTAGCCCCGCTTTCTCTCAGCCTGTCGTTTTTTTCGTCAAAGACCTCGCAGGCCGCATCCTCGTGGCAAAAGACCTTGACTACTTTCTGGCCGTTTATCATTTCTTCGATATATCCGTTGACCTCCGCCAGGTTCTTTTGCTGCTCCATGAAGTATCCGCCGCTTTTGCCCGCGATCTTCTTTACCACAAAGAGCAGGAACACCGTAAAGATCAGCACGATCAGCGTCAGCCAAATGCTCAGGTGTATCATAGACGCCAGCACCGCAGCCATCGTCACCACCGACGAAAAGAGCTGCGGCAAGCTCTGCGAAAGCATCTGCCTGAGCGTGTCCGTATC
>CAVGEP010000002.1:0-30240 GCA_963628105.1 Alistipes communis | reverse complement strand
CAATAACAGAGATAGATTAAATGAATATTACAATCACTTCCCATTACCAAATTTTTTCAGTTTTAACATACAACCTTATACATCAGTTGTTGAATTTGAAAGTGAAGAAGATATTCTGAAGGAGGGAGAATATCCTGACTACTTGTACTATCTGATCGACGGTCGTGCAAAACTGTTTCTTTCTCATAGTAATGGGAAGATTTCACTCATTAATTTTCTAAATGCGCCATGCTTTGTTGGTGAAATGGAACTTCTTGAAGCACAGAAAATGGCAAATGGTGTAAAAGCAATTACAAAGTGTACCTGTTTTGCAATCCATACTTGTCAATGTAAAGATATGATTCTGAACGACACAAAATTTTTACGTTATCTCTGCCGATTTTTAAGCCAAAAGGCGATTGGCAATACTTATAACTACTCACAAAACCAATCATATCCCTTAGAAGTACGTCTTGCAAAATTTATCCTGTCAACTTCGTATAATGGAGTATATCGTGAAAAACACACGGAGGTATCAGAGTTTTTAGGAGTGACTTATCGACATCTGTTATACGTAATAGCTTCTTTTGTAAAGCGGGGCTATCTAAGAAAAACCAAATATGGCTACTATATCCAAGATACGGATGCTCTCCGTGAAATAGCAGCAAGCCATTAGTGTTCACTGCTATTTCATAATTAAATCCTGATTTATACGTACACATTGTATCATGTGAAATTGCTTTATACTATCTAATTATTTTTGTTTTGCCATCCCGCACCAAGAAATACCCCCCAATATTCCGGTTATTACAAAACATATAAGCATTACCAGATTTCTTTGCATTTCTGAAGCATATGTCTTCCAGCATCCGCCCATCAATGCAGCAACTATACATACAAACACTGTATAGATAATTTTGGCAACCACAAATACATATTGTAAAATCATTGATACAATAAATATAGCCAGTACACCTACGATATATATTACCTTATTCCATCCCTGTGTATAGGTCAGCATATAGAATAATAAGGACGCTAACCCGGAACTCAATATATCAAATCTTCTCACCAGAAACAAAGCACATGATAAAACTGCTCCCACAATGCCTCCGATGACGGTGGCAAATGTTCCTGCCAATGCTGCTTCTGATTTTGCTTCTGCCTTTCTTTGTTCCTCGTAGTAATAATAATCATCGTACATGGTGGTTTCCTCCTGTTTTTACTTAAACGACAGACTATATATTTCCCTGCTTCTTTTCATTTTTAACTTTATAGGATATCAGATCAAGTACATATCGTGGCATAGCTCTTCTTCCCAGTTCCCATTCCTGCATTGTCCGGTATGGAATTCCCAGCCAGTCAGCAAAATCCTTCCTGCTCATTCCTGATTCTTCACGAATCATCTTAAAAGCATAAGCCATCATTCTGCGCTCCTTTGCCTTTTTATCTTCATGCTTATCTACTTCAATTTTGATCTCGCCCGCTGTATATATTCTTTTCTCCATAGTTGTTCCTTTCATGTAGTCAATGCGTGTGTTTGTATTTTAATTATATGCACGCATTGACTACACGTCAAGCCATTATTTGTTATTTACAGCAAACTGGGGATAATCATGGTTAACCTCTGCCTGATAATACCCACTGATTGTACTTGGAGCATTAAACAATGTAGCCAGCAGATATTTCTTGATATTATGTACTTTTGTGGTATTTGCTTTCATACATCCCATTGCATATTCAATATGTGAACTGGTCAATTTCAGAAATTTACTTCTAACCAGTTCTGCCGGATATTTGTTGGATGCCACCACAATGACCTCATTCCTGCATAGTACAGTTTCCAAAACAAGATCAAAAATACCATTCAGTAACTCCTTTTCATACGGATGCCTCTCTAACAGGATATCCAGATCAAGATTATCCCTGATAAGTTCTGCATATGCCTGTACATCGGATCCTATCCCATCATTTTCTGATACGATAAGATTAGATTCAGTATTACTCAATTCAGTATTATTTATATTATTCTTATTAGTGTGAATATTTTTCACTTCTGGAAGTGTAATTTCTTCACTTCTAGACATGGCATTTTTACACTTCAAGACATGTAAATTCTTCACTTCTGAAACTGCCGTTTTTGGCTCGGAAGTGAAATTTCTACACTTCTGAACATCCTGCACCATAAACTGTTTTAGATAAATCATGGTTGGTTTTCCCTGCCCTTGGCGCTTCTTTTCAATCAGACCTATACCAGCATCCGTGTCCAATTCTTTCATTATGGATATCGCTTTTTTGTTACTGCATCCTAGCGCATCCATGATATCTTCGAGTGAATAATATATGTACGCTCTCCCATCTTCATCCATCCACTGATTTTTCATGGATAAAGACATTCGATCCAGCATCAGGCCGTACAACACCTTTGCCTCCACTGATATCCTTTTGAAGTACTCTTCCGTAAATAATAACTTCGGTATCTTATAAAATGAAAACTGATCCGCTTCTTTTCCATAGAAATAGGACAGCCTTATTCTGTCTTCCATTTGAATCTCCTTCCTGTTCCAGAAGTGCAGTTTCTACACTTCTGAAACATCCTAATTACATTTCTACTCTGACTGTACCTGATCTGCACTCCACTGTTCCAGAAGCTGAATAATTATATTTTCACGCTCTTTCACTGAATAATGTGGTGGAAAGAATTTATCTATTTTCTTTGCAGAAAAAGATATCTTTGCTTCCTTACTCTTCTTAGGTAGCGCATCATTCATTATAGAAATGATATTGAACTGGTTTGCGTTCGATAAATTAGGATGATTTTTCAACGCAGCTATTTGAACTGGCTTGATGAATCCATTTTCCTTAACATATTCAAAAACCCATTTTTGTACTTGTTCATCCAAATAAGATAGATCCACGGCTGGAACAAATTGTATTTTCCCTTGATCAACCATTTCCAAAACTTCTGGAATTAAATAGGTCAGTCTCACATAATTTCTTACTTGTCTTCCCTTTAATCCAACTGTATCACCTACTATGTCAGCTGTTTTTATTCCAGACTTGTGGCAATCATTGCCACAAGTTCCATCTATATCAACTCTTGCCCCCTGTCTCCTCATAGCATCCATCTTCATTTTTAAGCTAAATGCTCTTTCACTCGGAAGTATCTCTTCCCTCTGAATATTGGCATCTACCATTTTTATAATGGCTTCATCATCAGACATTTCCTTTACTATAGCCGGAACCTTTGTCAATCCCACAATCTTTGCCGCGTGTAACCTACGGTGTCCAGATATCATTTCATAATTTCCGCTCTGATCAGGTCTTACAATTACCGGATTCAGGATGCCATTTTCCCTGACACTATCAACCAAAGTGTCCATCTTTTCATCATCCAGTACCTTAAATGGATGATTAGGAAATGCATGAATTCTTCCAATCTCTATTTCCTGAGTACCGGCAATCTCCGGTACTCCCAATAATTCATCTACTGACTGTAACTTAATCTTTCCTGCTACTCTGCTTGCCATGATTACTCTGCCTCCTTCAATACTTCTTTAGTTAATGCCATATATGCAAATGCCGCTTTTCCCTTTGGATCATAGGAATAGATGCTTCCGCCCTCCACACTGACCTCTGATGCCCTGACTGACATCGGTATCTCTGTTCCAAATACCTTGATTGATGCAGAATAGGTATCATACACCATCAAGGAAATATCCCTGGCATAATTAGTTCTGTTATCAACCATAGTCAGAAGAATTCCTTCAATCTTGAGCTTTGGATTCAGCTGCTTCTTTACTCTGCCAATTGTCTTTATCAGTTGCTGCAAACCTTTGACCGGAAGGTACGCTGCCTGCACCGGTATTAATACAGAATCTGCACATGCCAATGCGTTAATTGTCATCATTCCAAGCGAAGGCATACAATCAATAATGATGAAATCATAAAATTCTCTCAGCTTATCTACCATAGACCTTAGAATCAGTTCTCTGCTCATGGCATTTACCAATGAGACCTCAATCGCTGATAATTCAATGTTGGCCGGTATAAGATCTACACCTTCCTTATGATGCAGGATTGTCTTTTCTATATTCAGTTTTTCATCATTTACAATGTTCATCATCAATGTTGCCAGAGAATACTCCATTTCATCCGGCTCCTCATATCCCATGCTGATTGTAAGACTTCCCTGTGGATCTGCGTCTATCAGAAGCACTTTCTTTCCTTCCTGAGCCAACCCTATTCCAAGATTTACACATGATACTGTTTTACCTACTCCACCTTTTTGATTTGATACTGCTATTACTCTGCACATAATCCGTTCCTCCTTTATTCATCCCAATATTTGTTCATATTTAATTTCAACATTTCCAAAATTTCACGCCTCATCTGCTCTGCTGTATAACTGACAGGGAAAAACCTGTGAAGCTGTTCCGTTTTGAATACTACACGGTCTATCTCTTTTTGTTTAATTTCACTTAGAATATCTTCCATATCCCTTACTGTAAGTTTCCCATCTGCACTCAATTTCTTTATGCGGAGTGCCTGGGATAGTGACGGGGTACACTGTGCAAATTCCATTGCATCTAGCATTTCCTTTTGCTCTTTCTTTTTCAGAAATGACAGCTGAACCGCCGGAGTAAATCCCATGCTTCCGTCATCCACTTTTTCAAGCATTTCAGGAATAAGTTCTGTTATTTTGATATACCTCTGAACCTGTTTGGGGCTGTCCCCACATTCCTCTCCAATCAGCTCAATGCTTTTCTTTCCCAAATTATGGTCTACCTGACCACATTTTCTTCTTCCTGCCTTCCTTTTGATTGCTTCATACTTCATTTTGTAAGCAAATGCTTTTTCGCTCGGACTGATCATTTCCCGTTGTAAATTTGAATCAACCATAGATACAACCGCTTCATCATCTTTTAATACCCGAATGATCACAGGTACCTTACGATAACCGATTTTTCCAGCTGCAAATTTTCTTCTGTGGCCCGATATGATCTCATAAGTTCCATCCTGCCTCGGTCTGACTATCAGAGGATTTAATATTCCATACTTCTTGATGCTCTCCTGTAATTCAATCATCTGACTATCTGCCTGGACCTTGAATGGATGGTTTACAAATCCCCGAAGTCTTTCCAGCTCAATCTCTATAACTCTTTCATCCTGATCCAACAATTCCTTCTTTTCTTCCATAGGCAACTTCCTTTCCCTGAACGCAAAAAAGCCCGTCCAGAATAGATTGTATTTCTCTAATCTGAACGAACTCTTCCGACAGGCCTGATATCACAGGCAAGAATATAGTGTTTTGTTTCACTGCTTTTCTTAATTTTACACCCCAAAACTCATCCTACATTGTAGTTAATCCCTCCGGGTGACAAACAGGAAAATGTGAATCGGTGACAAGCATCCATCCCCGCTGACAAAATCAGTATTTTCAGCCTTGTTTCGCTGACAAATTTGTCACTGAAATTGCAATTCTGCATGAAAAAAGCGGCAATGAAACTATCTTCATTACCGCTAAAAATGAGCGTCTCCTATAGGAATCGAACCTACAATAGAGTCTTAGGAGGACCCCGTTATATCCATTTAACTAAGGAGACAAATGCCGTATTTTCGGGCTTTTCAGCTCTTTTGGCTCCGGCTGCCATATCTATGAATTCAATCACTCTTGTGATGAATTTCCATTGTATCTTATTTTGACATTCAGGTCAATCCCTGTTGGAATCGAACTCTGACTTATCACTTTCCAACTTCCATAAGTCTCAACCATGATTGAACCTTAGGAGGCTATCGTTATATCCATTTAACTAAGAGAACAAATGCCGTATTTTCGGGCTTTCCGGGACTTTTTTGCCCCTCGCCTTTCACGGCTGTCATGTTTATGTATTCAATCACTCTCGTGATCAATTACCTTGTTTATTTTATCCCAACTTTGCATTTTTATCAATTCAAAATTGGTTTCTTACTACCTCATTTGGGCATTGCTTAGCTTTACCTTAGGAGGCGTGTGCTCTATCCAACTGAGCTACTGAGACATTTAGGAGTCAGCCTTGACTGATTTCA
Organism: Alistipes communis; assembly: GCA_963628105.1. Lineage (GTDB taxonomy): Bacteria > Bacillota > Clostridia > Peptostreptococcales > Anaerovoracaceae > CAG-238. The sequence goes on along the minus strand of CAVGEP010000002.1, from coordinate 24,192 downwards.
CCTAAAGAGTGTACCATAAAAAAAAGAAAGAAACAAGTAGGAGAAATGAGATGGAACGTGAAATCGATATGAGAGAAGTCTCTGACGGAAGGCTCTATGGCTCTCGGGACATGGTAAAGGCCGACTGTGGCGGCTGCGCGGGCTGTTCGCTTTGCTGCGAGAGTATGGGGAGTACGATTATCCTGGATCCCTTTGATGTGTGGCGGCTGACCGGTGGCCTTGGTGTCAGCTTTGAGGAGCTTCTGCAGGACAAACTGGAACTGAATCTGGTGGAGGGAATCATCCTGCCGAATATGAGAACGGAGGGAAAAGGGGAGCGCTGCGGGTTTCTGAATGCGCAGGGACGCTGCAGCATTCATGCCTTCAGACCCGGGTTTTGCCGGATCTTTCCGCTGGGACGCTTCTACGAGAACCATAGTTTTCGTTATTTCCTCCAGGTGCATGAATGTCCGAAGGAGCCGAAGGCGAAGGTAAAGGTGCAAAAATGGATTGACACGCCGGACCTGAAGCGCAATGAAAAATTCATCATCGACTGGCATTATTTCCTGAAAGAAATCACCGCCCGGCTTCGGGAGCAGGACGGTGAGCAGTATCAGAAGATGGTAGATCTTTATATTTTAAAGAGTTTCTATCAGAAGCCCTGGGAAAAAGACAGGGACTTCTATGAACAGTTCGACGAGCGGCTGGCGGAAGCAAAAGAGATATTAAAGGTCTAAGTCATCCCAGCCGCCCCGATCCTTCGGCGTACGGCGATAGCGGCCTTGCGACCGCTTCTTTACATTGCGTCTGCTTTGTGAGCGGGCGCGTCTCCGGGGCAGCCTCGGCAGGCGAAGGTAGAGCCGGAATGTGCGGCTCAGATGGCGAAAGAGGCGATAAAGCAGGAAGAGGAACAGCAGGATAGCAGCGATAATCAGGATCAAACGAACATTGATCTTGATAAAATGCTTCTGCTGAAGGTTCTTCTGGGAGGTGCTATCGTCTTCCGCATCAGTCTCCTTATCAAATGTAAATTCCTGTAAATTGTCTTTTGCCAGTTCGATATCGGCAGTACCCACCGGTTCTCCATTGTAGGTATAGGAAAGCGAAGCGATCAGATCGGAATCCGTATTTTCATCCTGGAAGAGAAGCTGCGGGGTGGCATCCGAGAAGGAAGCTCCGTTCGGAAGGATGATGCCGGCATTGTTGTCAATCGTGATCAAAGAATTTGATTGTCCGAAGATTGCACTGCCGATATAGGAGGTGCCGGAGCCTGCGACGGAGAAATTTGTCTCATTCTCCGAGACATTATATTTTGTAAAATTTTCGGATGCATAGTCGAGAAGCAAGGCTGTATCGGTGAACAAGGGTACCCCCTTTTCCCCGGTGGACTGGGTGCGCATCGTGACGACGATAAGAGTCATGCCGCCACGCTCGGCGACGGTAACAAGGGTTCCCTTAGCGACGCTGGTATTGCCGGTCTTGCCTGCGATAACGGAGTCATCCAGGTATTGGGTGACTCCCTTGAAGGGCGCAATCATATAATGGTGATTAGTCATGTAGGTGATCTCGTCCCGCTTATTCGTCGGCTGCATCTGATATTTGGAGGTGCCGGAGATGCGGAGAAAATCTTCATTCTGGATCGCAGCCTTTGTAATCAGCGCCATATCATGAGCACTGGTATAATGGTTGTCGTCATGAAGGCCGTTGGCATTGGCAAAGTGCGTATTCGTACAGCCAAGGGAGGCTGCCTTTTCATTCATCATCTCAGCGAAGGCATCGACGGAGCCTGCGATGTGCTCGGCCAGGCCGTTCGCACATTCATTGGCGGACTCGAGCATCAGTGCATAGAGGGACTGTTCGACAGTGAGCTCTTCGCCCTCGGTGGTATAGATGCTGCTGCTGCCGGCATCGATGGAATGGGTGGCATTGTAGGAATAGGTGACCATCTCATCGAGGGAGCAGTTCTCCAGTGTCAGAAGCGCTGTCATAATCTTCGTGATGCTGGCAGGATAATTTTGCATATCCATATCCTTGTTATAAAGGATCGCACCGCTGTTGGCTTCCATGACAATGGCGGACTCGGCATAAATCTGGGGTCCCTGAGGCCAGCCCTCGATGGAATTGGAATTGATCTCTTTATTGTAAGCAGCCTGACGTTCGGCCTCGAGCTGCTCGGCAGCAGCCTTCTCCGCTGCAATCTGAGCGGATGTTTTTTGTGTGGATTTCTTTGCTGCATCTGCAGACAAAGGGGAAAAACAGAGGGTTCCCATCAGGGAAAGGGTCAAAAGACCCGTGAAAAAACGACATCTATGTAAAAACTTCATGTTTATACTCCTAAAAACAAGATTGAGTTCATTGATTTTAAGAAATGCTGATTAAATCAGCATTTCCTTTAGTATAGGCTATTTGTATCAGAGGCGCAAGAACTTCCACAAAAAGTTTCGACTTCCTTAAGGGAAACGCTGATTAAATCAGCATTTCCTTAGAAAAAAGAGGCTGGAACGGTTGACAAATTCCGGGGAGACGGGGTATACTAGCGATTAGCGTGAGATAGAGAAAAGGCGTGGACGAAGAGAGTAGAAAAGAACCAAAAGGCACAGAGAGCCGGGGAGGGTGGAAGCCCGGTACGAGTAGGACTTTTTGAAAATCACTTCTGAGCTCCGGACTGAAGAATCCTGTATACAAAAGGGTTTCTAGGCACCGGCGGTGCTCCTCCGTTAAGGGAGACACATGTGATGGCATGTTGTAATTAGGTGGTTTCACAAAAGCGATCGGCTTTTGTCCTGTTACAGGACGAAGGTCGTTTTTTTTCGCAAAAAGCACAAGTCCCTTCGGACGCCGCTCGCGAATCTGAAATCCCGAAGAAGAGGATTTCAGTGATTTCAAAAGGAGGAAAAAAGATGTACAAGAAAGTATCCACCGACTTAAATTTCGTCGGTCGTGAGAAAGAGATTGAAAAGTTCTGGGATGAAAATCATATCTTCGAGAAGAGCATGGACAGCCGCAAGGAAGGCGAGACCTATACCTTCTACGACGGACCGCCTACGGCCAACGGCAAGCCCCATATCGGCCATGTGCTGACCCGTGTTATCAAGGATATGATCCCGAGATACCGCACCATGAAGGGCTATATGGTACCGCGAAAGGCCGGCTGGGATACCCACGGACTGCCGGTAGAGCTGGAGGTCGAGAAGGCACTGGGGCTGGACGGTAAGGAGCAGATCGAGCAGTACGGCCTGGATCCGTTTATCCGCAAGTGTAAAGAGAGCGTCTGGAAATACAAGGGTATGTGGGAGGATTTCTCCGGTACCGTAGGTTTCTGGGCAGACATGGAGCATCCGTATGTTACATATGATGACAACTATATCGAGTCTGAGTGGTGGGCGCTGAAGGAAATCTGGAAGAAGGGTCTGCTGTACAAGGGCTTCAAGATCGTTCCCTATTGCCCGCGCTGCGGTACCCCTCTTTCCAGCCATGAGGTAGCCCAGGGCTACAAACAGGTGAAGGAGCGCTCCGCCATCGTCCGCTTCAAGGTAAAGGATGAGGACGCATACTTCCTGGCATGGACGACGACACCCTGGACCCTGCCCTCCAACGTGGGTCTGTGCATGAACCCGAATGATACTTACGTAAAGGTCAAGGCCGCAGACGGCTACACCTATTACCTGGCAGAGGCTCTGGCAGACAAGGTGCTGGGTTCTCTCGCAGAGGAAGGAAAGCCGGCTTACGAGGTTCTGGAGAAATACGTCGGAAAAGATCTGGAGTACAAGGAGTATGAGCCGCTGTTTGCCTGCGCCGGAGAGGCAGCCGCAAAGCAGCATAAGAAAGGCTTCTTCGTAACCGTAGATAACTATGTCAGCATGTCCGACGGTACCGGTATCGTTCATATCGCACCGGCCTTCGGTGAGGACGACGGACGTGTGGGCCGCAATTACGACCTGCCCTTTGTACAGTTCGTAGACGGCAAGGGCAACATGACCGCCGAGACCCCGTACGCAGGCCTGTTTGTAAAGAAGGCAGACCCGGAGGTTTTAAAGGATCTGGACGCAGAGGGCAAGCTCTTCGACGCACCGAAGTTTGAGCATGACTATCCGTTCTGCTGGCGCTGTGATACCCCGCTTATTTACTATGCGCGGGAGTCCTGGTTCATCAAGATGACTGCGGTAAAGGACGACCTGATCCGCAATAACAATACCATCAACTGGATCCCGGAGAGCATCGGTAAGGGACGTTTCGGTGACTGGCTGGAGAACATCCAGGACTGGGGCGTCAGCCGGAACCGTTATTGGGGAACTCCGCTGAACATCTGGGAGTGCGAGGACTGTGGACACCAGGAGTCTATCGGAAGCAGAGAAGAGCTCTACGAGATGAGCGGCGACGAGAAAGCAAAGACCGTCGAGTTCCATCGCCCGTATATCGATGAGATCACGATGAAGTGCCCGTGCTGTGGCAAGACCATGCGCCGCGTACCGGAGGTATTGGACTGCTGGTTTGACTCCGGAGCGATGCCCTTCGCGCAGCATCATTATCCCTTCGAGAATCAGGAGCTGTTCCATCAGCAGTTCCCGGCACAGTTCATTTCCGAGGCTGTAGACCAGACCCGAGGCTGGTTCTATTCCCTGCTGGCAGAGTCCACCCTGCTCTTCAACAAGGCTCCTTATGAGAATGTCATCGTTCTGGGTCATGTACAGGATGAGAACGGCCAGAAGATGAGTAAATCCAAGGGAAATGCAGTGGATCCCTTCGATGCTCTGGAGAAATATGGCGCAGACGCGATTCGCTGGTACTTCTATATCAATAGTGCACCCTGGCTGCCGAACCGTTTCCACGGCAAGGCCGTACAGGAAGGACAGCGGAAATTCATGGGTACCCTGTGGAATACCTATGCCTTCTTCGTGCTGTATGCAAATATCGATGAATTCGACGCGACCAAGTACGAGCTGAACTATGATTCTCTGAATGTCATGGACAAATGGCTGTTGTCCAAGCTGAATACGGTCGTAGGCGAGGTAGACGACAACCTGAATAATTACCGGATCCCCGAGGCAGCGAGAGCCCTTCAGGAGTTCGTAGACGATATGTCCAACTGGTATGTACGCCGCAGCCGGGAACGTTTCTGGGCAAAGGGCATGGAGCAGGATAAGATCAACGCATATATGACCCTGTATACATCCCTGGTAACCATCTGCAAGGCCGCTGCACCGATGATACCGTTCATGACCGAAGAAATTTACCAGAATCTGGTAAGAAGCATTGATAAGGACGCTCCCGAGAGCATCCATCTGTGCGACTTCCCGACCGTAAACAAGGCATGGATCAATGAGGAGCTGGAGCGCGACATGGACGAGGTTCTGAAGATCGTAGTCATGGGTCGTGCGTGCCGCAACACGGCGAATATCAAGAACCGTCAGCCGATTGCCAGGATGTATGTAAAGGCTCCCTATAAGCTGGCTGAGTACTACTGCGAGATCATCGAGGACGAGCTGAATGTGAAGAAGGTAGACTTCACCGACGACGTTCGTGCCTTCACCACCTACAGCTTCAAGCCGCAGCTGAAGACCGTGGGACCGAAATACGGCAAGTGCTTAAACGGCATTCGTGAGCATCTCGCTCAGGTAGACGGCAATACGGCGATGGATGAGCTGAAGGAGAAGGGCAGCCTCACATTTGACGTCAACGGTACAAGTGTGGTATTATCGGAAGAGGATCTGCTGATCGACATGGCACAGACAGAGGGCTTTGTATCCGACGGAGACAACAGCATTACCGTCGTACTGGATACCAAACTTACACCGGAGCTGATCGAGGAGGGCTTTGTCCGCGAGATCATCAGCAAGGTGCAGACCATGCGTAAGGAAGCAGACTTCCAGGTAACAGACAAGATCGTGATTTCCTGCAAGGGCAATGAGAAGATTGACGAGCTGATCCGGAAAAATCAGGAGGAGATCAAGTCTGAGGTTCTGGCAGTGGATGTGAAGTATGACGAGGCGAACGGCTACGTCAAGGATTGGAGCATCAACGGCGAGAACGTAACACTGGGTGTGGAGCGCGCGTAAGCGCTCCGCCCGTACCCCAATCGGTAAATGAGGAGGAAAATAGGATGAGTAAGAGACCCTTCGACAAGGAACTCTTCAAGAGAAGCGTAATTTACAACGTGAAGACTCTGTACCGGACCCCCATCGAAGAGGCAACACAGAATCAGATTTTTCATGCAGTTGCACTGGCTACCAAGGATGCTATCATTGATGCCTGGATCGCGACCCAGGAGCAGATGAAGAAGCAGGATCCGAAGATCGTCTATTATATGTCGATGGAATTTCTGATGGGCCGTGCCCTTGGCAATAACTTAATCAACCTGACTTATTATAATGAAGTAAAAGAAGCTCTGGAGGAGTTGGGCTGCGATCTGAATGTAATCGAGGATCAGGAGCCGGATGCAGCGCTCGGAAACGGTGGCCTAGGAAGACTGGCAGCCTGCTTTTTGGATTCTCTGGCTACGCTGGGCTATGCGGCTTACGGCTGCGGTATCCGTTATCGCTACGGTATGTTCAAGCAGAAGATCGAGAATGGCTATCAGAAGGAGATCCCGGATGACTGGCTTGCAAATGGCAATCCCTTCGAGCTTCGCCGTCCGGAGTATGCAAAGACTGTAAAATTCGGCGGCTACGTAGATATCGAAGTAGACGAAAACGGCAAGAATCATTTCATCCAGAAGGGCTATCAGGCCGTTCGCGCGATCCCCTGTGATCTGCCGGTCGTAGGCTATGGCAATAATGTGGTCAATACCCTTCGTATCTGGGACGCAGAGGCGATGAATACCTTCCGCCTGGATGCCTTTGACAAGGGTGATTATCAGCAGGCTGTCGAGGAGGAAAACCTGGCAAAGCTTCTGGTAGAGGTCCTTTATCCGAATGACAACCATATGGCAGGCAAGGAGCTGCGCCTGAAGCAGCAGTACTTCTTCATCTCCGCCAGTGTGCAGGAGGCCATTGCCCGTTATAAGAGAAACCATGACGACATCCGCAAGTTCTACGAGAAGGCGGCATTCCAGCTGAATGATACCCATCCGACCGTAGCAGTAGCCGAGCTGATGCGTATCCTGATCGACGAGGAAGGCCTGGAGTGGGATGAGGCATGGGATGTAACGACGAAGACCTGTGCTTATACGAACCATACCATCATGGCAGAGGCTCTGGAGAAGTGGCCCATCGAGCTGTTCTCCCGTCTGCTTCCCCGTGTATATCAGATCATCGAGGAGATCAACCGCCGCTTCGTTCTGGATATCCAGAGCAAATATCCGGGAGACCAGGAGAAGATCCGCAAGATGGCGATCATCTACGATGGACAGGTGAAGATGGCGCATCTCGCCATTGCAGCAGGTCATTCCGTAAACGGTGTGGCAAGACTGCATACCGAGATCCTGAAGAAGCAGGAGCTGAAAGACTTCTACCAGATGATGCCGGAGAAGTTCAACAACAAGACCAACGGTATCACCCAGCGTCGTTTCCTGCTTCACGGCAATCCGCTACTGGCTCAGTGGGTGACGGATCACATCGGTGACGAGTGGATCACCGACCTGTCCCAGATCAGCAAGTTGAAGGTCTATGCAGACGACGAGAAGGCGCAGCAGGAGTTCATGAACATCAAGTATCAGAACAAGGTGCGTCTGGCAAAATATATCCAGGAGCACAACGGTGTCACCGTAGACCCGCGCTCCATCTTCGACGTACAGGTCAAGAGACTGCATGAGTACAAGCGTCAGCTTCTGAATATCCTGCATGTCATGTATCTGTACAATAAGATCAAAGAGCATCCGGATATGGAATTCTATCCGAGAACCTTTATCTTCGGCGCCAAGGCGGCAGCAGGCTATCGCCGTGCGAAGCTGACCATTAAGCTGATCAACTCGGTAGCGGATGTGATCAACAACGATGCTTCGATCAATGGCAAGCTGAAAGTAGTCTTCATCGAGGATTACCGCGTATCCAACGCCGAGCTGATCTTCGCTGCGGCAGATGTATCCGAGCAGATCTCTACCGCCAGCAAGGAGGCTTCCGGTACCGGTAACATGAAGTTCATGCTGAACGGAGCCCTGACCATCGGTACCATGGACGGCGCGAATGTCGAGATGGTAGAAGAGATGGGCGAGGAGAATGCCTTCATCTTCGGCTTGAGCGCAGACGAGGTAATAGGCTACGAGCAGCATGGCGGCTACAATCCGATGGATATCTTCAACAACGATCAGGATATCCGCCACGTACTGACCCAGCTGATCAACGGCTACTATGCACCGCAGGATCCGGAGCTGTTCCGCGACCTGTACGATTCCCTGCTGAATACAAATAGCAGCGATCGTGCCGATACCTACTTCATCTTGAAGGATTTCCGCTCCTATGCAGAGACTCATGCCAAGATCGAGGCTGTATACAAGGATGAGAAGCAGTGGGCAAAGAAGGCTCTCTGGAATACCGCATGCAGCGGCAAGTTCTCCTCCGACCGTACCATCCAGGAGTATGTGGATGATATCTGGCATCTGGATAAGATGACCGTAGAGCTTCCGAAGGAAGAGGCGGCAGTCAGCAGCAAGAAGGCTGCAAAATAATTACGAATAGATGACTCGAAAAGGGGCAGACGTTTGCGAACGTCTGCCCCTTTTTAAGGGTTGCCATTGTCAAAGAGGCAAAAATCGTGTATGGTTAAGGAAACGCTGATTAAATCAGCATTTCCTTAAGAAAAAGGGGGTTGGATTTATGCATCATGAACATCAGAAGCCATACCATATCGGTTTTATCAATGAATGGGGCGCACGCTATGCGATCCTTCCCGGAGATCCGGGACGAGTAGAAAAAATCGCTGCTTACCTTGAGAATCCTCGCTTTGCAGCGCAGAACCGGGAATATACCACCTGGGTCGGGGAGCTGGAGGGAGAGTCAGTGCTCGTTATGTCAACCGGAATGGGCGGCCCGTCGGCAGCTATCGCCATCGAGGAACTCCATCAGATCGGAGTCGAAACGGTTATTCGGATCGGTACCTGCGGCGGCATGGCTCTGCCGGTAAAGGGTGGAGATCTCGTGGTGGCCACCGGAGCGATCCGCATGGAGGGCACCTCCAAGGAATACGTGCCGGTGGAATTCCCGGCCATCGCCCATCTTGATGTGACAAATGCTTTGGTTCAGAGCGCAAAGGGGTTGGGGCACGCATATCACGCGGGCGTGGTTCAGTGCAAGGATTCCTTCTACGGCCAGCACAGTCCGGAGCGGATGCCGGCGGGCTATGAGCTGGTGCAAAAATGGGATGCCTGGATCAAGGCAGGCTGCCTGGCTTCAGAGATGGAGAGTGCAGCCGTGTTTATCGTGTCCCAGATTCTGGGAATGCGGGCAGGCTGCGTGCTGAACGTGCTCTGGAATCAGGAACGCAGAAAAAGGGGGATGGATGACTTGGAAAGCCAGGATATGACAGCGGCCATCAAGGTCAGTGTCGAGGCGATTCGAAAATTGATACTGGAAGATGTTTCCAATCAGAAAAACGCTGATTAAGGTAATACTGATTTAATCAGCATTACCTTAGGAAAGCCCGGAGGCGGAGGTGATCAGCTGCTCCTTCTGGGCGCGGGTGAGTTTTTTAATGGCGCATTCCCGCTTCATAGCTTCCTCCCTCGTCTCGAAGGTCTCATAATAGGCGAGAGTTACAGGAAGATGCGCCCTGGTATATTTGGCGCCGCGGCCGGCATTGTGATCGGCGACGCGTTTTTCAAGATGGTTTGTCCATCCGGTATAGAGCGAGCCGTCGCCGCACCGGAGGATGTAGGTATAGTTCATAGGAAGCCTCCTGCCATGATTATAATCGAAGAAGCTTTTTTATGCAAATGAGAGGAAGGTATTTTATATGGAAGAAACAGAACAGAAACAAGCTTTGATCGAAGCTGCGATAGAAGCAAGAAGCCGCGCCTACGCGCCGTATTCCGGCTTTACGGTAGGCGCAGCGATAGAGACTGTGTCAGGAGAGATCTTCGAAGGCTGCAATATCGAAAATATCTCGTATTCCGCGACCAACTGTGCAGAGCGAACCGCCTTATTTGCGGCTGTGGCCGGAGGCCACAGGGAATTTCGGGCACTGGCCGTCACCGGTGCAAAGGCCGGTGAGGAGCCGAAGGATGATTGTATGCCCTGTGCGGTATGCCTGCAGGTATTGCGGGAATTTTGTCCGCCGGAGTTCCCTATCTATGTCGTCCGGACGGAAAGCGACGTAAAGAAATTTCAGCTAAAAGAGCTGCTTCCCATCGTCTTCGACAGCCTGAAATATTAGGGAAACGTTGATTAAATCAGCGTTTCCTTATAACCCGATGGGCATCCTCGCTACGAAGACATACATCATGATAAAGTGGCAGAGACTGCCGCCCATTACAAAGAGATGAAAGATCTCGTGGGAGCCGAAATATTTATGACGTGCATTGAAGAGCGGCAGCTTCAGCGCGTAAATAATACCGCCAACGGTATAAATGATGCCGCCCGCCAGCAGCCACCCAAAAGCCGCCGGAGACAGGGCGTTCAGAATCTGCGTAAACGCCAGCACGCACACCCAGCCCATGGCGATATACAGCACGGAGGAAAACCATTTCGGGCAGGTAATCCAGAAGAGCTTCAGAACGATGCCTGCGATGGCGATGCTCCAGACGAGGGCACAGAGGCTATATCCTAGCTTGCCGCCCAGAACGATGAGGCAAATCGGTGTATAAGAGCCGGCAATCAGCACGAAGATCATACAATGGTCGATTTTCCGCAAGAGCCGGTTCGTCCGCTCCGACAGGTTCAGCGTATGATAAGTGGCACTGGCTGCGTACAGAAGAATCATGCTGACAATGAAAATGCTTAAGGAAATGAGATGTATCTTATCGGGATTGGCGGCTGCCCGAATCAGCAGCGGTGTCGCCGCAAAGGCCGCCATCAGCATGCCGATAAAATGAGTAATCGCGCTGCCCGGATCCTTGATTTCAAACTTCATGGTAACAACCCCTTTCTTTGACTTCGAATTAAATATGGTTTTGAATAATTTTACATATAGTATTTAAAACTACATGTAGCTATATCTGTATTATATGCGAAATAAGAGAAAAGTCAAGGCCAAAAATCGTTGCGATTTTCAGGTATGCGAAGCTGATACTTCTGCCATTGATGAGCGGAAACCTGAATCAGAAGGAGAGAATTTCCAGTGAATATCCGCGCCATGCAGCTGCGGGCGCCCACCCCGGGCTACTTCCATACCGCTGCTCTACAAGTGGGAAGTTTGAGTAAATAAAAACAGACAGCAAGGCCGTTGTCCTGTAAAATATAAAAAAAGGTTCAGAATGAGTTGCCCCATCCTGAACCTTTTTGTTTTTTTTATTATCCGAAGTATCTCTTCAGCAGACCCTCGAAAGCCTTTCCGTGTCTTGCCTCGTCCTTAGCCATCTCATCAATCACTTCGCTGCGCTCGTGATTGTAGGGGAACGAATTGTGGAATGAAAAGGCTTGCTGTTCAGGCATTTGGGGTTCGTATTTTGATGATCTTCCGTTTGTCTATGTACAAAATCGGTACATCTTCATTCATGTTTGCATCGTCGATGTTACGTTTTTGTACATCTACGGAGGTACTAAAATGGCAGGAGCAGTCGGTGTATTCCAAAAGGAAGATGGCTATTGGGGCTATCGGTTTTCCATCGTCGTTGATGGAAAGACAATCGCAAGAAGAAAGTATACTGATGAAAACGGCAGCAAGCTTCGTACCAAGAGTGAAGCAGTCAAGGCAAGATCGGCGGCAATGGTGGCGGCTCGCATGGAGCGGGTTTCCAAGCCTGTCCCAATCCGAAGAACCTATGAAGAGGTTTTTGAAGAATTTCGCTCCAAGGGAAGAGCTGATCGGGCGTATCAGACCATTCGCAAGCAAGATTCCTTGTGGGAGAATCATTTGCGGGAGCGCTTCGGCAAGCGGTTTGTAGATGAAATCTCTTCTGCCGAAATCAATGACTATTTGGCTGAGCTGTATTATGATTGCGGCTATTCCTTCATGTATGCGGAATCGTTTCTCAAAATGTTCTATCTGATTTTGGGGCAAGCCTATTCCCGCAATTACTTGGATGTCGATTCATACAACAAGCTTTGCCAGAACAAAGACACGAAAATCCGTATGCCCAAGAAGAGAAGCGATGATGACGGCAAAATCGTCGCCTTTTCTCGTGAAGAGCTTGCGCTTCTGGATGATTATTTTAAGGGGACAAACGCAGAAACGGCGTATTTACTTGGCCGATACTGCGGCTTGCGTATCAATGAGGCGTTCGGCCTGAAATGGGAAAACGTGAATCTGGAAAAGAGAACCATTCTGATTGACCGTCAGATGCAGTATCAGAATGGGCTGATTAAGCTTGTCCCTCCTAAAACGCTCAATGCGAACAGAACCATTTTCCTGCCCCAAAAGCTGTGGGATTATCTCAAAAGGCTTGCCGAAAAGCGCTCACAAGATGCAGCGGGCTTCGCTGCTCTAAGGGAACAGCGGCGGCGGTTTATAGACGATTTGGACGGCAGCAGGATTCCCTCCACTGATCTTGTGAATTGCCTTCCTGACGGAACAATTCAAACGGTAAACACGATGAAATATCCCACAAGAGAAATCAAAAAGCGCCTCGGCATTACCTTTAAGTATCATTATCTGCGGCATACTTTTGGAACACTTATGGCTGAAATGAACACTCCCACGCATTTGCTCTGCAATCAGATGGGGCATGGCAATATTCATGTTACACAGCGCTATTACCTTGCTATATCCAAGAGCGGGATTGATACACTGAATGAAAATTTGAACAAGCTTTGATTCACAGATAAAAATTGCAAAAATTCAGCTATTTTTGCAAAAAGAACGGACAGTCCGCAACTGTCCGTTCTTTTTTAGTATTTGGATAGGATTTTCTGCAAGTATTCCTTGTACTGCTCCACCACGGAATTGGGAGAGAACAGTTTTGCCTTTGTGCCAAAGCCGCAGAGCCAGCCGAAGAACTGATCGCTGATCTCCACATCCGCCGAAACGTTAAAGTGATGATCGTCGGCACGGGAATAGCTCACATTGTAGCGCCCGAAACGATCCACTGCCGTATCCAAGAGCGAAGAAACAAAACGGATGCTCACACGCTCACGCTCGCCTCCAAACATGGAAAAGGTTCTCTGGGTGTATGTTTTCATATCGATTGCGGCAAAGGCTTCTGCGCCCTCTCTCGGCGTGCCAAGGCGGTTGATCGCCTTCATTCGGTCAACTCGGTAGGTACGGATTTGCTGGCTGTTATCGTCAAAGGCAAGCAGATAATAATTGCCGTCGTTGATAATCAGCTTGTAGGGGCTGACGATATACTTTGCGCCCTTGCGCCGTTCCGTCTGCTTCTCCAAATCGTCAATGGTGTATTTCAGATACTGGAAGCTGATTTTTTCGGGAATGTGCTTTTCGCCCTCGATCATCTTGCTCATGGCGTCGTAGATCGTGGAGACGTTGCGGAGCGTGGATTTGTTCAGCGTCCTTTGACGGGCAGTGACAAGGGCATCAGTGCGGATTTCTCTTGACTGCTCTTCGCTCACAAAGCCTTTGATGATGTCCACCAAACGCTCTGCCTCGCTCTGAGAGATATAACGGGAGGCATAGATGCACTCTGCCATAAGGCGAATGTCGGAAAGCTCATATTTGCGGCGAACAACCCGAAAGCCCTTCAAATGTCGATCATACACGATGAATTTTTCGCTGTCGTTCTCGTCCGTCTCAATGGCTTCCTCGGCGGCGAAAATATCGGCATCCTCCTCGTTCTCCAAGAGCCAAAGCGCCTTGTTGATCTCTTCAATGTCACGATAGATAGAACGGCGTTCTGCATCAATGCCAAGCTCTTGAAGATAGGCTGCGATATTGTCTGCGGACTCGGCGTGGTTCTCGTCGGTGTGGCGCATCAGATACTCCATGACAAGATAAGGCTTCATTTTTTGATTGGCTTTTCGTCCATGCTGTGGATTGGCTTTTGGTTCTCTCGACATTGCACTCGTTCCTCTGCGTTTTTCTTTATCATACCACGCCAAGAGGAAAAAAGAAAGGTCGTTATAATGGTAAATCTGTATTGAATTTTCTGAGGGTGTATGCTATACTATCTTTGCGACGCAATCGAATAGTTTGAACTCGAGGGCTGTGTTTTTACTTCGGTAAAAACGCAACCTCCTTTTGGCATCCCTCGGGTTCGTCAAACTGATTGCGTCGCGGCAAGTGAGGCTATGCGTTTTTCGGTGCGTAGCTTCGGCTGCGCACTTTTTTATTTATGGAGGAAAAAGACAAATGAAAAAAGCCCTTGCCCTTCTTCTGGCGCTTGTGATAGTGCTGTCCCTTGCCGCCTGTGGTAGTAATGCCGTTACTGAAACTAAGGTACAAAATGAATCTTCCACGCAAACTAACGGATTGACAGATAAAGAAATTATTGGTACATGGGAATGGGAGAATTTTGACGAGCAAGACCCTGCCAATGGGGTGACACACATGGAATTGTATGAGGGTGGTACTGGTAAAGGTACAAATTCTGGAATGGCTAACGGCGAGTACTATGCTATTACTTGGGAAATCAACGGCAATGTTATCAATGTTACTGTCAGCGATTTACCTGGTGCAACTGGATTGAAGCTTGAAGATGGTAAGCTGGTAACAGTCGATGGCACAGCTACCTATACAAAGAAATAAGGTCGAAAAAGGGTGCCATTTAAGGCATCCTTTTCCTTTATAGCACCAATAGCAGAAAGGATTTGCAAACCGTTGTCCTGCCCCAATCAAAACCTTTTTACATCAAATCCACATGATTCAAAATCGCCTCTTCGATTCTCCGAGGCTCAATGCCAATATAACGCTGTGTAACTGCGGCAGAGCTGTGCTGTAAAAGCCTTTGCACCAAAGCAATGTCATAACCATTCGCCTTGTAAATTTCTGTTGCGTACCACTTGCGGAAGCTGTGCGTTCCGATTCCTTCATAGCCTAAGTAATCACAGGCAAGGGCAAGCTGTTTCTGAACGGCTCGTTCAGTAATGGGGAAAATCAAATCTCTTGCGCCAATGCCGTTGCGAAGGCAGTAGTTTTCAATGTACTGTTTCACCACAAGGGGAACGGTGAACACTCTGCGCTTGCCCGTTTTCTGCTCGACGATCTCCAGACGGTAGCGCTCGCCGTCCTTCACAATGTCGCAGGGGCGCAGTTTGAGGATGTCGCTAATCCGCAAGCCCAAGTTCCCCTCCAACACAAGCGCCGTAGCAGCACGTTCATTGGGGCGAAAGAAGGAACTGCCCTCTTGCATGGCAGCGATAATCTCTTTGTACTGCTCTGTTGTCAGAGCCTTGGTTCTCTTGTTCATGGCGTCTCCTTTTGGCTGAAAGTTCGTATTTGGGGCAGGAAAAGTTCGCATCTTTGCGCCGTTTTTCAAAAAGCCTTGCGGCAAGGAGCTTTTGCTGTTCGTAATTCTACGATTTTAGGAACTCTCCCTCTTGGCTCCCTTTGCAGAGCCAAGAGGGATTTCAGCGCTCAGGCGCTGATGGAGAAGCGGCGGCTGGAAACCTGCTTGGTGTACGCCTTGTAGATGTCAGGCATCACCTTTTTGAAAGCCGTGGTATCAAAGCGCTGGGAGAGGACTGCCGTGTAGCGAAGAATGTAAGCGCCAGCCTCCATCTCTTCCACATCTGCGGCAAGCATGGTCTGTTTCAGCTCGTCACGGATGGCTTCGGCTTCTGCCTTGGCTTCTTCCATCAGCGCCTCCCACTCACGAAGGGCTTCGATCTTGGTAATCATTTCGTTCTTGCACATTGTTGTGATCTCCTTTATCGGTTGGTGTGTTGTTCTCTTAACTGTCTATATAATACACTATTTTCTGTGTAATTTCAATTCGCAGATTACACAAATATCCGTGTAAATTTCTATGCAACTTTTACATTGATTTCTGTGTAATTCTGTGGTATAATGGCTACAATGAAAAAGAGCGCCCATGATTGGGTGCTCCAAAAGGAAGGGTCAATATGCCAATCGTTTACAAGATCGACGTTATCGCAGAATTGAAGGCGCACGGCTACAACACCAATCGGCTGAGAAAGGAAAAACTGCTCTCCGAAGGCGTTCTGCAATCGCTGAGGACAAAGAGCTATATTTCCATGGACAACCTTGCAAAGCTCTGTGCGCTCTTGGACTGTCAGCCCTCTGATCTGATTGCATACGAGAAGGACGCCTCGGAGGTCGCTGAGTAACGGCTCCAAAAGGCAAAAGATTTGCGGCAAGGTCGCTTCCATGACGCATGGAGGGCAGCTTCTTCGCTCTCATGGGGTGGGGCTGTATTTCGGGCGATTTGCTCAATCAACGGCGCTTGCGTTTTCGGCGTGGGCAATTCTCCCACGAAGAGCGAATTTTGTTCCCAATCACGATTGTTGGGACTGTCAGCGACAGAATATCTTTTCACCGAAATACGGCGATAACGGCAATAAACGAAAAAAGGCGAGCCAATCAGAGGTTCCCACGGTTGGGAAACTGCGTTCTCTGAATTGGCTCGCCGCATTTCTTTATAGCTTGATTTTGATTTCCTTGTTCCAGTCCTTCAACAAATCATCCACTGCTGCATCCAATGCAGTTTTCATGGACTTTTCCATAATGCTGAAAATCTCTTTCTCAAGGACGGACTGCTTCTTTTTCTTCTTGTCCTCTTTCTTCTCGCTCATCGTTTGATCTTCACCTCGCTCTTGATCTTGATGGAATCCACGGAATCCGCAAGCTCTTCCTGTTCTGCCTGCTGTCGGTTCATTTTCTTGTGGAGGGCGTATAGGATTTCGTCAGGCGTGAAGCCGTCAAGGTACATCCAGTCATAGTATTCGGGTATTTCACGGAAACGGTAATTTTCTAATGTCATTCTGATTCTCCTTTATCAAATCGTATAATATCTAAACCATCAAGTGCGTAAACTGGCACTTTGAATGGGTAATAGCCATGTTTTTCCTTAAATTCTTTGCGGGCTGTCAGGTAATTGAAAAAGCTGAGACTGCCTATGCTCTCAATCAAATCATCCTTTGTAATCAGCCCGATTTGATAGTCGTTGAGCAGTTCCAATTCTGCATCTTTGGAGCTTTCTTTGATTGCTCCAAACATTTCACAAAATTCCCTGATTGTTTCGTCCTCTAATGGGATGTAAATATTGTGGTCAAAATCCACACGGCACCATATTTTATCAATGACAGCGCCGTGCGTCCCACTCTCGCCGACACGCTTGCCGAACATTGCCGACATTCGCAGACGGGTGTACTCATAAACGGTTCCCTTTGTGTGTTCAAAGGCTTTTATTGCGTCGGCGTTTCCAATAATCCGTGCAACGTTTTTCTGCGTTTGAACATTGTCAATCTCTATGACCTCGACGATCTGTTCTTCATAGGTTTTATCACGAACCTCTTTGCTCCTTTTGGATGGGGGCTTCTTGTAATCGCCCAGCTTTTTGAGAATGTGATAATTGGTGGAGCGCCCTTCATAAATCACTTCATACTCATAATACAGACAGAAGTTCTCCAAGTACTTGTCCCTCGAATGATCCCATGTGCTTTTGCTGATTCCCATAAAACGCTGCATTTCTTGGGTCGAGTAGGTCTTACCCTCTTCTAATTCCATGTGTTTTCACCTCACTTCTCTACACTATTACTGCAAAATCCATTTATTGAACTGCTGGAAATCGCCCAAAAAATTTTTGATAAAACATTATGCAAGTTTTTTTGAGGCGCTTATATTGAAAGAAGCTCAAAAAATTTTGCATAGTATTTTAAGCAGCTCTCCTTTCTTCGATAGGGGGATTCAGATACGCTTTTCCGTTGATGATTGTCGGCAGCTCCTTGTAATTAGGGAAGCGCTTCACGAACCAATCATGTACATACTTGTATCTATTGGACTGACTGAGGGAAAACTCCTTGATTTTCTCGAACTCGGCAAGGGCTTCTGCGCCGTCAGCGAAGGCAGAAATGTAGCGCTCCATACGGTCATAGGTCATACCCTTTGCGGGATTGCTCGTCTTGGAGGACTTGTGCGTGCGATATGCAATCCGAAGGTCAGGACAAACCGCACGACAGTTTGCAATGATTTGGGCTTCCGCAGATTCAGGATTGAGGGCTTCTTCGGCAAATGCCTTGGTGATGGTCAGCGTCTTGGTGGCAAAATTCATCTTGTACTTTTCAATTTTCGTTTCCATTTTCATTTCCTCCTGTTTCGATTACGCAACTTCGTCCTCATTTTTGAGCGTAGCGAGCTTGGCAGATGCCTTTGCAGGCTCATCTTCTCCGACGGCTACTTTGGCAGAAATCTCAGCTTCGCTCACATTGTTTTTCTTGAACTCAGGGAAGGTAGCCAAGAACCACTTCTTGGTCAGGGGGTACAACGCACCCTTTGTCTTTGCAACCTTCTGGATGGCTGCGAACTCAATCAGGCGCTCCTTGCTGTTGGGCTGCGTCTCAATGTACTCCTTCATACGGGGAAGGGTCAGACCGTTGTACTTTTTCTTATCGGCCTTGTGATTGATCTGCTTCTCTGCAACCGTAAAATCAGGATGTTCGGCAAGCATTTCGCAGAGCATACCATATTCGGGTTTCAGACCCTTGTTTGCACGGTTGATTGCAGCCTTGGTGCCGACGATGGTCTTGTTGATGAAGTTGTAAGTGAAGATGGCGTTCATTGTAATTTCCTTTCTGCGCTCTTGGCGCTTGCGATTGGTCGCAATCCGTATTTTATTTGAGGTGTTTTCCTCTGTTCTTTATGTACTTATTATAGCAAACGGTTTTCTCGGATTGGTCGTTATATTGGCACTTGCTTTGCCGCAGCTTATTTCCTGTTACAGTTCAAGATAAATCTGCATAAGTTCTTCATTGGTCTTGCTGCCCAGCTCTTCGGCGAGAATGTCACTGTCAAAACCAGCTGCTTCGTAGAAGGTAAAGAGGATTTCCGCAAGTGCGTCCTCCATAGACGTTTCCCATACCTCTGCGTAGTAGTTCAGTTCTTCCATTTTGCTTTCGATGTTGTTCATAGTTGTTAATACTCCTTTATTTTGTTTTGGCTGAGGTCTTATCTCTCTCAACCTTGTGACTATATTATACTGAATCTCTGCTCTTGACTGGTCGTTATAATGGTACTATAATAGAAAAAGTGATGGGGTAATCCCATCACTTAAAAGGAAGAGCAGTGCAGTTCAAAAGACGTATAAGGGACGTTGCAATCCTGTTTGTCGATGCTTCGGCTATCTGCAAAGGCGAACAGAACATCTCTCTTGTTCTTCTTTTCCTCTTGGCTGCTCTCAATCATAAACAAAAATGTACCATTTTCTCGGTGTACCATTTTTGAGGATTTCAGCCTTGTTTTTCGCAGAGAAAAAAGGCGATGTACCAACTTTGTACAGTCCAAATCGGAAGGCATGAAAAAAGAGAGGAAGCAGGTTTGTTCCTGCTTCCTCTCCAAAAGGCTTATTTTCGGCTGAATTACTTGCCGAAGTAGCGCTTCAGCAGGCCCTCGAAGGCCTTACCGTGTCTGGCCTCATCCCGCGCCATCTCATGAACAGTATCATGAATCGCATCCAGGTTTGCAGCCTTTGCGCGCTTTGCCAGGTCGAATTTGCCCTCGGTTGCACCGTGCTCAGCAGCAACTCTCAGCTCCAGGTTCTTCTTGGTGCTGGGGGTAACGACCTCACCGAGCAGCTCCGCGAACTTTGCAGCGTGCTCAGCCTCTTCGTAAGCTGCCTTCTCCCAGTAGAGACCGATCTCCGGATAGCCCTCTCTGTGAGCGACACGAGCCATAGCCAGATACATTCCTACCTCAGAGCACTCACCGTTGAAGTTTGCACGAAGGTCGTTCAGGATATCCTCGCTGACGCCCTGAGCGACACCGACTACATGCTCAGCAGCCCAGGTCATCTCTGCCGCCTGCTCCTTAAACTTCTCTCCCGGAACACCGCACTGGGGACAGACCTCAGGTGCTGCCTCTCCTTCGTGAACATAACCACATACCGGACATACCCATTTCTTCATCGTTTTTTTCTCCTTTTCCTTTTATAAATGTTTGCAAAGTTACCATTCTTATTGATGCATAACAGTAATAATTCCTATTACTGTTATTAATATGCCATACATTTCTTGTTTCGTCAAGCAAAATTTTGCGGCGCGTTAAGAGGCAGGTGTCTTTGCGCATTCCTCGCAGAGTCCCACATACTGGACGGAATGTCCTTCAATGATACCCGGGAATGTCTCCTGGGCTTTTGCGTCGATAAAAGCTTCGTCTTCCATATAGATATCAAAGAGCGCGTGACACCTTCGGCAGATAAAATGCGAATGAGGTTCGACATGGCCATCGAACCGGTCTGCCCCGTCGGTGGTGATCTTGAGAATCTCGCCGAGCTCCGTCAGGAGCGCAAGATTACGGTAGACGGTGCCGAGGCTGATATTCGGAAATTCTTCTTTGACATGCAGATAGACGGTATCTGCGGTGGGATGATCGTAGCGGGAGAGCAGAAAGCGCTTGATGGACTCCCGCTGACGGCTGTATTTTAAAGCTGGCATAAGTACCCTTTCTTATTTAATAATGATAATTGTTACTGTTTTTTTATTTTAGCAAATAATACAGAAATGTCAATGAAAAATGCCTGTGATTGAAAAAACTGCAGCTGTTTCGGGCTGATTCTAAATAGTTAGGAAAATCTTTACTTTTTGAGGGGGGGAAGGTATACTGATAGTAATGGCAAGATAAAAGCCTGAGAGAAACAGACAGGAAGGAACAAAAGATGGCAAAGAGAGAAGAAAATAATTTTAAAAAAGCAATGAACGGCCTTTTAGGATATGCGGAGAAGGAAGAGAAACATCCTGAGGTAGAGGTGGTAGAAGAGAAGACGGAGCCGGTGATGCCCGAGATCCTGATGCCGCACAAGGAGGTAGAGCTTCCGGTAGCCCGCGAGGAGTCAGTGATTTCTTCTGATATGGTGATCAATGGGAATATCACCACGAAGTCCAATATGCGAATCCTGGGCAATATCGTGGGCGATGTGGACTGCGACGGCAGCATCTGGCTCATGGGCAGTGTCGAGGGCAAGGTAAATGCGGGTAATCTGACGATCCAGCGAGGCGGTTTGAAGGGTGATGCCAATATTCGTGAAAATGTCATCATCGAGCAGGATGCGGTCCTGAAGGGCAATCTGACAGCGCAGAACGTCAGCACGAATGCCCACAGCGAGGGCAAGATTTTTGCAGAAAAGGCCGTAGAGCTGCGGGAGAATGCTTATGTTCACGGCGATATCACCGCAGGTACGCTTTCCGTCAATACCGGTGCGAAGGTTAAGGGTCTTGTGAACGTAAGCGAGTAATGCCATGGAAGAGGAACGTTATTTTGGCAGCGTACGCTTTTTCCGGCATCTGATCCTTACCTGTGTTGGTTTGGCAGTGCTGATTCCGCTATCCTGCTGTATTTTTCTGGCCGTGCGGAACAGAACACTTCATCATAAGAATGAAACCCTTCTTGCCGCAAAGAAAGATCTGCAGGACGAGGTGGATGCATTGTCAGAAGAATTGGACGGCCTGCAGCCGGCAGCGCAAATCTGGCAGCATGTCGATTCACAGAATCTCCACAGTGCGTCCGGGATAGATGAAAGCAGCTGGGAGCTGCTGCTGGTCAACGACAGCCATCCGCTGGCGCAAGACTATACAGTAAACTTAAGCACGGTGACAGGTGGACAGAAGGTGGACAGCCGGATTGTCGAGCCTTTAAGTGAGATGCTGCAGGCAATGCGGAAAGCGGGTCTACGCCCCGTGGTTTGCTCCGCTTACCGTTCTGTGGAGCGGCAGAGCGAATTATTTGAAGAATATATAGAAGAAAAGCTGAAGGCAGGCTGGAATTACGAGGACGCTTTTTATAAGGCTAAGACGCGCATCTGTATACCGGGAACCAGCGAGCACCAGACCGGATTGGCGGTGGATATCGTAGGTAAGACGCATCAGAGTCTGGATGACGCCCAGGCAGATACCAAAGAGGCGAAATGGCTTGCGGAGCATTGCGCGGAATATGGTTTCATTCTCCGGTTTCCGGAGGATAAAACGGATGTGACCGGTGTCGATTACGAATCCTGGCATTTTCGCTATGTCGGAATTGCATCGGCTACTTATATCATGAAGCATGAATTAACTCTGGAAGAATATCTGGATTCGGTTGACAAATAGTAATCGTGCTGTTATAATTCAGTCATAAGTTTTAATAAATTCGTAACATTTTAAATTTTGATTGAGGATAACAGCTCTGTATAACGAGAGAGGCGGAGCTGCTGCGCATAGCATTGGAGGAACGATAGCATGCACAAGTTTGCGACAATATGTCTTGCCGGAGCACTTTGTTTCGGAGTCGGCGGAATGAAAGCAGAAGCAAGCAGCCTGTCATTGGCGGCGGAGGAAGGAATCGCTTCCGTTATGACAGAGGCTCAGGCGGCAGACCCGGATGCAGACGAAAAGGTTCTGGAGGATATGACTCCTTCAGAATTCGATGGAATCTGTATTGCAAAGGTCAATGATTACGTAAATGTCAGAAGTGAAGCCAGCGAGGACAGCGAGATTCTCGGAAAGCTTTATGATAAATCCGCCGGAACCGTCGAGGAAGAGGTAGACGGCTGGTATAAGATTACCTCCGGCAGTGTCACCGGTTATGTAAAAGCAGAATATGTCGTGACCGGGGATGAGGCAGAGGAGCTGGCCGAGGAGGTCGGAACCCGTGTGGCGACAGTCGTGACGCAGACCCTTCGTGTAAGAACCGAAGCCAGCACCGATGCCAGTATTCTGGGGCTGATCGGCGAGGGCGAGGAGCTTAGTGTTACGGATGAGCAGGACGGTTTCGTTCAGGTCTCTATCGAAGAGGGCGACGGCTGGGTATCTACCGATTATGTGGATTTGAGAACTGATTTTGTTCAGGCAGAGTCCAAGGCAGAAGAGGAAGCACGTCTCGCGAAAGAAGAGGCAGCTAAGGAAGAAGGCAAGAAGAAGGCTCAGGCAGCTGCAAAGTCAGGAAGCAGCAGTAGCTCAAATACCGTAGTAGGAAGCGGTTCGGGAAGCAGCAGCGGAAATGCAGTCGTAAGCTATGCCAGCCAGTTCGTAGGCAATCCGTATGTATACGGCGGAACAAGCCTGACCAATGGAACG
The DNA here is from genome assembly GCA_963628105.1 of Alistipes communis. Taxonomy (GTDB): domain Bacteria; phylum Bacillota; class Clostridia; order Peptostreptococcales; family Anaerovoracaceae; genus CAG-238. The sequence goes on along the minus strand of CAVGEP010000002.1, from coordinate 1,012 downwards.
GACTGCTCCGGTTTTGTCATGGGTGTCTACGCACACTTCGGTGTAAGCCTGCCCCATTCCTCCAGCGCGATGCGCAGTGTCGGCTACGGTGTCAGTCTTTCCGAGGCACAGCCGGGCGATATCATCTGCTACAGCGGCCATGTGGCCATCTATTGCGGAAACAATACCGTCGTACATGCGAGTACGGCAGCGACCGGAATCAAGTATACATCTCCGGCAAACTATAAGAGTGTTATCTGTGTAAGACGTATCTTCTAATAAAGAAATAGTTACATAGAATGAAAAGCAGGTGTCTGAAGGGACACCTGCTTTTTTGTACTTACTTAAGGAAATGCTGATTAAATCAGCATTTCCTTAGTACCTCCGGTGGATCGCACGGATTTGCAAGGGAATTTGCTGCTTCGCAGCGCAAATCCGGCGAGGGAAACGCTTTAATCAGCGTTTCCTTAATATGATAGGAGGGTTAAAAGTCTTATCGTGCAAGCACGAACAGCTTTTTGCTCTTTTGACCCGGATATGTTAATGTTCAGATAATTTGTTCAAATTTTCAGACGGAGACAAACAATTTTATGTCACCCGGCATACTTTTGGCTTACAGATTGCACAAAGATTTTAAAGCTCTGGAAAATTATGCACGAATCTGTGTGGATAAGTGAATAAGATATCCACAAAAAAACTGGCCGAAAAGCCCTTAAAATAAAGTTATCAACCGAGTTATCCACATTATCCACATTTTTGAATGTGCAAAACCCAGGTTTACATAGTATTTAAAAAAACATGCGTTCTGTACAGATTGGATAAAATCCAAAATAGGAAAGGAAAAAGAAAAAGGATGCTTGACATTTTTGATGTCAAAATATAGATGCTATTGTCAGACAAAAGAAAGCACGCATTCCATGCAAGGCGTGACATGCGTGCGAAACAGGAAATTCCTTAGCGAACGGCGATGAGCTTGCAGCTGTGATTTCCCTTTGCGGAAAACTTTTCCTCATATTCGGTCATGATATTTCCC
>CAVGEP010000001.1:27441-34125 GCA_963628105.1 Alistipes communis | reverse complement strand
TTCTCGGATTTTACGAGATACTTATCTATGTTTTCTGCGGCGCACAGCGCCACCGAAGCTGCGTCCTGGTACCTGAACGAAATATCTGAAAAGCCGTATTTTCCAAGCCCTGCAAGTTCATCGTTTATTTGCGATTCGTAGGCGTCTATGCCGTCTCCGAAGAAAAGGACCTCTCGTCCCTCCGCAAATACCCTTTCCTTTATCACTTGCAAAACCTCAGTCAGCATATATGGCCCGTCCGGCAGATACCCATCCAGACTTCCGTAGACCTGCCCGCGCCTTGCGTTGATTATAGGGCAGATCACCTTGCCGCCCGCCTTAGCCTCCCGGGCCTCGCGCTTGTACAAGAAGGCTGTCAGGGTAGGCACGGATATTGCGTGTTCCAGATTCAAAGCCTGCGACAGCGCTCTGGCAGTTGAAACTCCGATTCGGATTCCTGTAAAGGAGCCGGGACCTGCGGAGGCGGCGATGAACGAAATCTCCCCCTTGGAAACTCCCGCCGCTGACAAAACCTCCGAAATCGACGGAATAAGCTCCCGCAGGTGGCTCATGCTTCCCTCTATTTTTCTCTCGGCTATAACCTGCGGCTCTGTGCCCGCGCCGGCATCCCGGCCGTTCTCCGCTTTTCTAAGCAGGCAGCAGGATCCCTCGCGTCCTGTTGTCTCGATCCCTAAAATGTACATCTATATACCCTTTCTCCCTCGTTTTTTCCGTATTCGAGGTAAATATATTTCGTATTTTCGGGCAGGATTTCCTCGATGAGATCGGCCCACTCTATAATGCACACGCCCTCTCCGAAGAAGTATTCGTCAATGCCTATATTAAACAGCTCCTCAGGGTCGCTGACCCTGTATACATCGAAGTGATACATCGGTAGTCTCCCGTCCGTATATTCCTTCACTATCGTAAAGGTCGGGCTGTTTACGCGTCTTGCTACCCCGAGGCCCTTTGCGATGTAGGATGTCAGCGCGGTCTTGCCCGTGCCGAGATCTCCTATCAGCGCGAGCACATCCCCGGCCTTTAGGCTCTCTGCCACATGGATCCCGAATTCTTCGGTCTCTTTTTCGTTTTTAATTTGTACTGTTCTCTTTGTTTCCATAGACTCTGTGGAGCCCCTCTCTGTGCAGGAAGCCCGATATTCTCTTATATAATACAAAAGTTAGTCCCGAGTTCAATACGCCCTTGATGATATTGAACAAAAGGATCAGCGGCATGAGGCTCACTACCATCTCCCGCATAGCCTCTCCGCCGTAGTAAAACGGCGTTACGAAATAGTTTGCAAATCCCATCACCACCGTCATCAGCAGCGTTGCTACCGCCATGGAGAGAATCGCGACCTTCTTGGTCTTGTGATTGCGATAGATAAGTCCGGCGCAGGTCAGGAATACTCCCGAGGCGATCATATGCATGATGAATCCGTATAATCCATCTCCTCCCAGCAGGAATGCCTGTATCAGGCTGACTACCGTAAGCGCCGTCAGCCCCGCCATAGGCCCGAAGGCAAATGTCGTGATGATGATCGGAATATCCGCAAGGTCATAGGTCAGGAAGGATACCGCCGGAATCAGCGGAAATCTTACAAACCCAAGGACGCAGGCTACCGCTGCCATCATCCCCATCTTGACAAGCCTATCATTTTTTGCTCTCTGGTTTTCTAAATTACTCATTTCTACAGTTCCTCTCTTTCTGTTTTGTCCGGGATAAGCCGGCTCTGCTAAGTTGTAATAGGAATCTGTCAGGTCAAACAAGTAGAGCCTTGATAAGAATCAAGGCTCAAAAAAGCAACATTCGAATTTCGCGCACCGAAAATCTCATCTCTTGCGCAATACTCTTGTTTCTCTCATCCGGACTATACCGTCGGTGCAGGAATTTCACCTGCTCGGCGCCAATCGGCGTTCGCGGACTATACCGCCGGTGAGGAATTTCACCTCGCCCTGAAACAGATTATGTCATTATATTCCCATGCGGGAAAACTACGCTAATTATTATAGTCTTCCGAAGCTAATTTGTAAATAGCTTCGGCATAAATTTTTGTCATTTGCATCAGTCTTTCTATGCTGAGACACTCGTTTTTCTGATGCATCAGATCCTCATCCCCGGGGAACTGCGCTCCGTAGGCGATGATATTTTCGGCCGCTCTGGCATAAGTTCCTCCGCCGATTACCATAGGACGGGACTCTGTATCTCCCGTATGCTTCTGATAAATATCCACGAGTGTTTTTATCAGCGGATCTTCGGGGTCTTTATATACGGGAGCTTGATCTTTTAGCTTCAAAATACCGATGTTGTACTTTTCGAGAGTTTCTGCCATTCCGGCATAAACATCCTCCCCCGTCATGCTCACAGGATATCTCACGTTAATCGTAAGTCCGGCCGCCTTTTCGTTCATCTCTGCCATTCCCACATTGAAAACGAGCTTCCCGGAGGCTTCGTCCGTGAAATTTATGCCCAGTTTTTCGCCGTCAAGGCAAAAGCCGATATATTTGTTATAAAAATCGATAAAATCATTATGATCTTCGTCAACAAAGTTCAGCCTGCCCAGGAAGGCCATCATAATCGAAATTGCATTAAGCCCCGTCTCCGGTTTTGCACCGTGGGCGCTCACGCCCTCCGCGGTAATCTCAAGGGATTTCCCCACGCCCTTTGCTCGGAGCTTGTATCCGGTTTCCTCACGAAATGCCGCAGCTTCCTCCCGAACTTTGGCATAAGGCGCCTCTCCGCCCTTTTGATCTCTGATTACAGCTCTGCAAGAGTCCGCCACGCTGTTTGCCGCCGCGCCTCCTGTAATTGAGCGGAGTTTCAGTCCCTTTGTCTTTGTGTTTGCAAACTTCCTTGCCAGCTCAAAGACCAATATTCCCTTTTCCCCGTTGATTACAGGAAAATCCGCATCCGGTGTAAAGCCGTAATCCGGCTTTCTGACTTTCGAGAAATAGTAATCCATGCCCTTCCAGTCATTTTCTTCGTCAAGACCGAGGATCAGGCGTATGGTGGCTTTCGGTTGAAATCCCGCCTCTTTGAGGGCTTTCATGGCATAAAGGCAGGAGATAAGGGGGCCTTTGTCGTCGGTAGTGCCTCTGCCATATATCTTGCCATCCGCTACGCTGCCGCCGTAAGGGTCAAAATCCCAGCCTCCGCCTGCGGGAACCACATCAAGATGCCCGAGTATTCCGAGAACCTTGTCTCCGGTTCCCGGGAAATCCACATGGCCGCCGTAGTTATCCGCGTTATAGGTTTCAAATCCCATTTTTTCCGCAAGGTCAAGAAATTCTGCAAATGCTTCCTGTACCCCCTCGCCAAAAGGATAGACCGAACCTTCTTCTGTCTTTGTCGGTTCGGTCTGCTCGCTTTTGCACCGCAAGACGGTCCCCAGCGATGCGATCATTTCTTCTTTGTTTTGTTCAAGAAGCTCTTTGTATTCCATGATTATACAGATTCTACTCCGTTGATCTCAGGATAGCTTTCCTTGAGGATTCTCTCGATTACGGCCTTGAGGGTCATCTGAGCTCCCGGGCAGCCTGCGCAATGTCCCTGCAGCTTTACCTTAACGATATTGTCCTCGGTAAGTTCCACGAACTCAACGTCTCCCCCGTCTCTCTGCAAAAAAGGTCTGATTTGTTCAAGCGCTTCTTTAATCTTATTTTCCATTTGTCTAATTCCTTTCGTTTACGTTTTCTTTACATTCATATAGTTTATATTTTATTCTTTCTTTTGTCAATTCAAATTACGCCCGTTAACCCACCGTATAGGAAGGCTGCACTTCGCCGCCTGCAATATGTGTAATCGTAATCGACTTTGTTGCCTCGTTGCTTCCGTTATAGTTGATTACGCCGGAGGCTCCCTTGAAGTCCTTCGTTTGCAAGATGGCATCTCGAATGTATATGCCTGCAGGGATCCCCGTCTCTTGAGAAGTTTGCAATAATTCTTTTGCCGTTCTTCCCTCCGCGTCGGTTGCCGCATCCTCGGTGAGCTTGTCCGGGTCGATATTCTGAATACTCTCGTAAGCCCTTTCTATGGCATCTATTGCCAGACAGTATGCGTCAAATGCCACAGCCGTCCTCTCGGAAGGCTCTGCATAATCTCCGTATTTTGCTTTGAAAGCCTCGATAAACTCATCGGATTTTTCAGTTTCTGCATTTTGGCTCTGCTCGGTCGGGAATGCGACATTTACAGCTCTTTCGGTCTTTAGATAATCTGTCATCGCGCTGTCGTTCCACGCCCTGGTTCCGAGGAAAAGCACATTTGTCAGCTTGTTTTCTACTGCCTGCTTTAGGAACTCGATGGAGTTTGCCGCGGAAAGTGTGATAAGTACGGTATCCGCTCCGGAGGATCTGATCTTTTCGATGGCCTGGCTGTAGTCGTTACCGTCTTTCGGAACTGTGAAAGTCCCCGCCACGGCGGAGCTTTCCCCGGACAATTTTTTGAAGCGATTGGTAAAACGCTTGATCGTAGCCGTAGCCGTGTCATCGTCCTCCGTCTTGACGGCCGCCGCGACGGCTTTATTCTGAGAAGTATATGCAAAATCCGCCAAGGCGTCTCCCTGCCTGGTTTCTGAGTAGGTCGCGCTAAAATAGAAGTCATTATTGGTCGTAATAAGCGGATTCGTGCTGGAAATCGTGATTGCCGGAATATTATTCGCCTTTGCGTACTTGCCGGCAATGAGCGTCAGGGTCTCCCCGTAACTGCCGAGAATGACAGACGGCGAGTTGACCGAAATAAGCTCCTGAATCACGGTTTCTCCAGTATAAATATCCGATTTGTTGTCCCCATATACAAGCTCAACATCCTTGCCGCATACTGTCGGATAAAGGTCGTGAGCAAGCTCGATACCCATAAGTTCCTCGTTGCCCTCCGTCTTGTTCTTTCCCGAAAGCGGCTCAAATACCCCGATCTTGATAGTCCTTTCCTCCGCCTTCTTGTCGCTCGGAAAGAACGCATTTTTGAAGTTTGTATAAGTCGTGCATGCGCAAAGCCCCACTGCGAGCGAGGCTATCATACCGCAAGCCAAAACTTTTTTAACTACTTTGTTCATATTCTATTCCCCTAAATATGCTTGTTTTACTCTCTCATCCGAAAGCAGTGCCTTGCCCGGGCCTGCCATGGTAATATTCCCCGTTTCCATTACATAAGCATAATCCGAAATTTCAAGTGCAGCGTTGGCATTCTGCTCAATAAGCAGCACATTCACTCCTGCCTCTTTTATCTGCTGAATAATCGTGAAAATATCCTTTATTATCAGCGGAGCAAGTCCCAGAGAAGGCTCATCCAGCATAAGGAGCTTCGGCTTACTCATCAGCGCCCTGCCTACCGCAAGCATCTGCTGCTCGCCGCCTGAAAGGGTGGCTCCGAGCTGCCAGGTTCTTTCCTTGAGACGAGGGAAAAGGCTGTAAACCCATTCTCTGTCCTTTGCAATTCTCTCCTTATCCTTTCTGAGGTAAGCTCCTGCCGAAAGGTTTTCTTCTACCGTAAGGTCCGGGAAAATCTTGCGCCCCTCGGGACACAAAATGATGCCTTCTCCTACGATGTCCTTTGTTTTCATGGACGTAATATCCGTATCGTCCCAATAAACATTTCCCTCGGTTTTACCCACCAGTCCCATGATCGCTTTGAGGGTCGTGGACTTTCCCGCTCCGTTTGCGCCGATGAGGGAAATAATCTGCCCGTCGGGAACGTCAAGGCTTACGCCGTTCAGGGCGTGAATACCGCCATAATATACATGTAAATCTCTGATTGCCAGCATTATTCATCCACCCCCAAATATGCTTCAATTACCGCAGGATTGTTCTGGATCTCCTCCGGCGTGCCGTCTGCGATCTGTCCGCCGTAGTTCAGTACATAAATATGGTCGCAAATTCCCATGATTACCTGCATGTGGTGCTCTATCATCAAAATACTCAGGTCAAACTCGTCCCTGATCCTGCCTATAAAATGCATCAGTTCATCGGATTCCTGAGGGTTCATTCCCGCCGCCGGCTCGTCCAAAAGCAAAATTTTCGGATGGGTCGCAAGGGCTCTTGCAATTTCCAAATGCCGCTGTTTACCGTAAGGAAGCGATGTGGAAAGGTCGTCCTTGTTTTCGTAGAGGTCTACCTTTTTGAGAAGGGCCTCGGCCTCTTCAATCATTTTTTTCTCCTCGGTTCTTGCGGTTTTCGATTTGAAAGTCGCCCCGAGAACGCTTTGTTTCTGGTTCATGTGCATGGCAACCAGAACATTTTCGAGTACGGTCATTTCCTTGAAAAGCCTTATATTCTGGAAAGTTCTGGCAACCCCCAATTTCGTTACCTTGTCAGGAGTTAGGGTCAAGGTCTGCTTGTAGTCTCCCTGATGCTTGCCCTTGTAGGTGCCAGCCATCTTGCCCTTTGGATGATTTTCGATCTCAACGACTCCGTTGATGGAAACCGCGCCGTTTGTAGGCTCGTAAACTCCTGTTACAACATTGAATGCGGTGGTTTTGCCCGCACCGTTTGGCCCTATAAGCCCTACGATCTCGTTCTTGTGTACCTCCAGATTGAGGTTGTCAACTGCCACAACGCCGCCGAACTGCATCGTTATATCGGAGAGCTTTAATACTACTTCCTTTGCCATATTATCGCGCCTCCTTTTCAAATACTACCACATGGTCATAGACCGGCAGCGGCGTGAACAGCGGTTTCCCCGCTTTGACTGCCGCCTCGCCCTGGGCCTTCT
>CAVGEP010000001.1:0-27431 GCA_963628105.1 Alistipes communis | reverse complement strand
GTCATAGACAGGAAGCGGGCTGAAAAGCTTTTCTCCTGCCGCAAGAGCAGCGCTGCCCGCCGATTTTTTTGATGCGGCTTTTGCCTTTGCTTCTTTCTCCGCCTCTCTGGCCTGCTTATGCTCCGCAAGCTGCGCCTTCTTCTTTGCCGGCCATCCTTTTATTCTCTGCGGAAGGGTCTTGAACCAGCGAATTATGCCGTCCCAGGAAAATTCCTTCGTGCCCATGATGCCCTTTGCGAAGAAAAGTACAACCAGCATGATGAGAACTGCAAAGACTACCTTACGGAAGCCGGCTCTCATAAGGGAAGAAGTGATGCCAAGCCATGTGCCTTGGTCAAGACCCCTGAGCAGCCATTCATTCAAAGCGATGAAAATATAGGAACCGATAACCGAGCCCGTAATGGAGCCGATACCGCCGATAACCACGATGAGCAAAATCTCGTAGGTCATATTTGTTGTAAATGTGGACGCCGTTGCCGAGTTTTGGAACATCGCCAGCAGCGCGCCGCCAACTCCCGCAAAGAAGGAGGAAATGACGAATGCAAGCTCTTTGTGCTTGAACAGGTTGACACCCATTGCCTCCGCTGCGATTTCGTCGTCGCGGATCGCCTTGAAGGCTCTTCCATATGTGGAATTGATCAGCAAAACAATCAGCCAAATGCACAGGCCCGAAAAGATAATCGGGAAAAGCGCCGTGCTGTATGTTGCAAATTCTCTCAAAATATTGGAGCCGTTCGTCACCGGTCCGATGGTGTTCCACTGGAATACCGCTCTCAGGATTTCCGCAAATCCCAGGGTCGCAATGGCAAGATAGTCGGATTTGAGTCTCAGCACCGGAATCCCGATGAGGTATGCGATCAGTCCTGTCAGAACTCCCGCAAATATGATCAATATAAATATACCCATATATTCGCCGATTACGCCGCCGACGCTTCCCTCGCCGCCAAGAGCGTTCATCAAAGTATCCGGAATTGAGAACTGAAAGAGTCCCCCGTCAAAGTACTGATAAACCGCCGCGTGTTGGTCTTTCGGAATCGAGAAAATCGCATAGGCATAAGCGCCGATGAGCATGAAGCCCGCCTGTCCAAGGGAGAAAAGCCCCGTGAAACCGTTAAGCAAATTCATGGAAACCGCAACCAGCGCATAAATCGAGCCTTTTTCGATAACTTTCATCAGCATACTCCACTGAGAAGTCATAGGGATCAATGTGTCGCCCAGATATACCAGCACAAGGAATACCAAAATGGCAATCATGCTGTAGAGGGTCTTTTGTTTTTTCGATAATGTCTTTTCCATCTTTGCCCCTCCTTATACCTTGTTGATGTCTTTCTCGCCAAAGATTCCCGTAGGCTTTACCATGAGAATGATGATGAGAAGTACGAATGTGAACGCATCTGAGAAAGTCGTCCAGCCTGCGCCCTTGATGATATTTTCGCAAACGCCGATGACAAATGCTCCCACAACTGCCCCCGGAACGGAACCGATTCCGCCGAATACCGCAGCAACGAATGCCTTAAGTCCCGGCATAGCTCCCGACATAGGATTTACACCTGTGTAGTTGGAGAAGAACAGCACCGAACCTACCGCCGCAAGGAAAGAGCCGATAACAAAGGTTACGGCGATAACTCTGTTGATATCGATTCCCATAAGCTCAGAGGTCTCAAAGTCTCTGGAAACCGCACGCATGGCCATACCGATCTTTGTGTGGTTGATGAGAAGTACAAGCAGCACTACAAGCCCTATCGTAAGGAACGGGGTGATAACCGTTACCATTTTTGTATGGGCACCCAGAACCGTTACGGTCTTTTGCAGGAACGGAATTGACGGATAAGTCTTCGTCAGTCCTCCCGTGATGTACAGGGCGATGTTCTGCAGGAAATATGATACGCCGATCGCAGAAATCATGATCGACATTCTCGGTGCCTGCCTGAGCGGTCTATATGCCACACGCTCAATGGTGCAGCCCAGCACCACCGTAAATACTATGACAATGATAATGCTCACCCAAATCGGGAGCACCGTCACAAGATAAATCATAACAAGGCCTGCCATCATGAACATATCGCCGTGAGCGAAGTTGATCAGCCTCAAAATGCCGTAAACCATCGTATACCCTATTGCGATGAGAGCATACTGACCGCCTACGGAAATTCCGGCAAGAATATATGGCAGCCATTTTGCAATTAGTTCCATTTTAACCTCCAAAATAATCATAAAAGACAGGACGCTTATCAGTGAATCGTCCTCTCCTTCGTGATTTCTCACAAAAATTTCAAAAAATCACGTGGAAAAAACTTTTTCCCATAATACGACGATAAGCGGGAGGATGATCCTCCCGCTATAGCCCCGAAGTCATATAAAATATTTATTTGATCTCTATTTGATTTCAAAAGGCAAGTCGTACTCAATATATTATTCGATTGTTTGCGTCTTAACGAATTCCCATTCGCCTGTCTCTGTATTGCAGTGCTTGATAACAGCTTCTGTCTTTTCTGCGTCGCCTGTCTCGTTAAACTTAACGGTTCCGCAAACGCCGCCCTCGTATACGAGGTCAGGAAGAGCTGCAAGTACGTCCGCAGGATCCGTGGAGCCAGCTGCCTGGAGTGCTGCAAGAGCAACGAAGTATGCGTCATATCCCATTGCAGATACCGCTGCGATCTGGTCGTTCCCGTTGTTGTTAGCCTTAGCGGTGGAATCGGAGTTTATCCATTCCTTGATGCCGTTATCGAAGACTTCGTTACCGCCTTCCTGGTAGAAGGTAGTCACATTGAGCTCGATATTCTTGCCCTTTGCTGCTTCGAGAACTACGTTGGAGTCCCAAGTGTCGCCTGCAAGAATCGGCATTCCAAGCTTCTGAGCCTCAGCCTGGTCGATGATGAGGGCTGCTGCCTCGATGGATACAGGGGAGTAGAATACGTCGCATCCCTTGGATTTTGCGTTAGCTACGTAGGAAGTGAAGTCGGAGTTGCCCTGCGGGAACTGTTCCTCAACAACCTCGCCGCCGAGAGCCTCGAAAGCCTCAACAAAGTAGTTTACAAGACCTACGGAGTAGTCGTCGCCGAGTTTGGATAAGCAGTAAGCCTTTCTCTGTCCGTTTTCATATGCGAAGTTAGCAAGCACCGTGCCCTGGAACGGGTCAAGGAAGCAAATACGGAAGTAAACCGGATTGCCATCCGTAACCTGAGGGTTGGTGCAGGTTACGCCGATAGCAGGAACGCCCGCATCCTTGAATACCGTGCCCGCTGCGATGGAAACAGCCGAACCGTAGGAGCCGAGTACCAGGGATACGCCTGAGGATACGAGATCCTGTGCAGCGGAGATACCCTTGTTGGTATCGGATTCGTTGTCAGCGGTTACAAGCTCTACCTTGTATGTTTCGCCGTTGATGTCAACGGTAGGCTGAACCTTGTTCGCATACTGGATTCCCAGTGTTTCCTGCTTGCCGCCTGCTCCGTTGTCGCCAGAAGCCGGTTCAAACACGCCGATTTTGACTGTGCCTGCATATTCCTCTGAGTCGCCGCTTTCGCTGCCGCCGCAGCCTACCGCAAACAGGGAGAAAATCATCACAAGCGCTAATAATAAAGCAACTTTCTTTTTCATTTTCTTATGTCCTCCTAATTTTAATCGGTTGCAAATATGCAGTAATTATATACCTATTTTCGGCGCAATGCAAGCTTTTTTCGTTTTTTTGTCCAAAAATAACAAAATTTTATCCCGAAAAATGTTTTTACGCAATAATTGTTCATTTTTTAGAACACGTATCGCGGCCTTCCGGCTCTATTTTATCTATGCTGCCATAGTCAGGCTACCTTAGTCCGGCTGCCTCAGTCCCAGCGCATGACTGACAGGTAGCGAGAAGACGATCGACTGCGCTTTGCTTTCGAGTCCCGCATTTTCCATGATTGCTTTCATTATATTATTTCTTCCCTGCGCCGGTGTGACCAGAAGGTGAATTTCTTTTTCCGATGCGATGGAGAATCCGAAAAACTTTTCGGTATATTCCGCTCCCGTTCCCTTCGCCTTGATCACGGTGCCGCCTCCGGCTCCGGCGCTGCGCGCCGCCTCCATTATCATATCGCTGTATCCTTCGTTTGCTATTACGAAGATCAGCTCGTAATCCGTTTTTACAGACATTCTTTCCATCCTTTCCGCCTCTTCGTGGCTTCTTTGACTCGTATCGACGGTTTGGCCGTCCAGCATGTACTCAAGGCTTCGCTTTCCGCCTATCGTATTCAGCGGCACTACCGCAATTATACCGTTGCCGGGTACATCAATATACATTTTGCGCTTGAACGCCTTTAGGAGCGGCGTAAGCCCCGCGCCTGTAACAACCCCGAGAACCACCGATTTCTCTGAGGGGCTGATGTACAAATAGTCCAGTATCTCTCCCGGGGCCGTGCCGTTTCCACGCACAACATCCGTCGTAAAAACATTATTTTCTCTGAAAATATTGATTGCCGCTTCGGTTCTATCTCTGTCAGTGACAACCATAACCATATTCAGTCCGTCCATGGCAATCCTCCTATAATTCTATGATATCATAATCGGCATAATCCTTGATGCTCGCCTGGATGAATGCCCTCGCCTTTTCTTCGCGCTTCTTGCGTGCCTTGTATTCAACACCCAGAAGCTGAATGGTGATAAGCGGCGTCATGGCAACCATTGCCACAACTCCGAATGCGTCGCTTACGATTCTGTCCGCTCCGCCGATGGCTTCGCAGGCTCCCATGGCAAACGGCAGCAGGAATGTCGCCGTCATGGGGCCGGAGGCTACTCCGCCGGAGTCAAAGGCAATCGCCGTAAAGATTTTCGGCGCCGCGAAGCTGAGTCCCAAGGCAAGCACATAGCCCGGCACCAGGAAATACATGATCGAGATTCCCGTAAGCACCCTTATCATGGCAAGGGCAAGCGATGTCGCCACGCCGATGGAAAGGGAAAGTTCCATTGCCCTCGCGGGAATGCTCCCTGCCGTCAGCTCTTCTACCTGCTTGTTGAGCACATGAACCGCAGGCTCCGCCTTTACTATATAATAACCGATCAGCATCGCAATCGGAAGCAAAATCCAGTTGTAGCTAAGCGATCCGATTATCTTCCCTATGTAATTGCCCACAGGCATAAATCCCACATTTACCCCCGTCAGGAACAGCACAAGCCCGATATAGGTGAACAAAAGTCCCACGGTTATGCTGATCAGCTGGCGTTTTTTGAGTTTGATATAGACTGCATTAAAAAGGAAGAAAAACAGAATGATCGGCGCCAGTGCGATGGCAACCTCCTCGATGTACTGCGGAAGCGCCTCCACGAACAGCAGGATCATGTCCTGGGAGTTTTCCATTTCCGGAATGGTTACCGGAACATAGGCTCCTTCCGTGGGATAAAGCAGCCCCAGCACCAAAACCGCCATAATCGGCCCGATGGAGCAAAGCGCTACCAAGCCGAAGCTGTCGTCTCCTGCGTGTCTGTCGCTTCGTATGGAAGAAACACCTACGCCCAGAGCCATGATGAAGGGAACCGTCATAGGCCCCGTGGTAACTCCGCCGGAGTCAAATGCCACCGCCCAGAAGTTTTTCGGTACCAGCATGGCAACTCCGAATACCACTATGTAAAATCCGATGAGCAGGGTGTTCAGGCTGATTCCGAAAAGAATTCTCAGCATGGCAATAACAAGGAACACGCCCACGCCAAGGGCAACCGCTCCGATAAGTACCAGATTCGGTACCGTAGGAACCTGGTTGGCAAGAACCTGCAGATCAGGCTCCGAAACCGTTATAATTACGCCCAGCAAAAAGCTGACGAAAACGATCAGCCAGAGTTTTTTTGATTTTGTGATGCAGCTTCCCACCTTATTTCCGATAGGGGTCATGGCAGTATCCGCACCGAGGGTAAAGAACGCCATGCCGATGATCAGCATCGCGGCCCCGGTCAGAAAGGACATGAGCATGTTGTTCGGAATCGGTGAAATGGTGAAGCAAAGCACCATAACGATGAGCGTTATCGGAAGCACAGATGAGAGGGCTTCCTTAAATTTGTCGTGCAATAAAGTATTGTTGTTCAAAGGGTCCTCCTTTCGATATATAAGATTTGAAATGGCCTAAATTCGTATTCGGGTATATTGCTACCCCATTATATTATACGAATTTTCTGTGGAGCCCGCCAGATAATTTTTTGTTAAAAAGATGAAAAAAGGCTTCTCGGGCCTTCTTGGAGATTTTATTGATTGCTAAAATTTCGGCTTTGTGTTAAAATCTCGATATGAAAGATATATCGGCTCGACGGATGTATGGCGTTTTTCTTTGCTTTGCAGCAGCGAAAAACTTCGTCCGGAAGCGAGCGAAATTACAAGGAGGTAATGATTATGAAATGGGTTTGTTCCGTGTGCGGTTATGTACACGAGGGGCCGGAAGCTCCGGCAGAATGTCCGGTTTGCCATGTTGGTGCGGACAAGTTTAAGAAGGTTGAGGGCGAAATGACTCTTGCGGCAGAGCACGAATACGGTGTTTACGCAAAGACGGTTAAGAATAATCCTGACATCAAGGAGGAGGACAAGAAGTTCATCTTCGAGCAGCTTATGGCTAATTTCCAGGGCGAATGTTCCGAAGTGGGAATGTATCTTTGCATGGCTCGTATCGCCCACAGAGAGGGTTATCCGGAAATCGGACTTTACTGGGAAAAGGCTGCTTACGAGGAGGCGGAACACGCCGCGAAGTTTGCGGAGCTTCTGGGCGAAGACCTTGAGCCGAACATGAAGGCTACCACCAAGGACAACCTGGCATGGAGAGTTGACTGCGAATTCGGCGCAACGGCAGGCAAGTTCGATCTTGCGAAGGTTGCAAAGATGAACAACCTGGACGCCATCCACGACACCGTGCATGAGATGGCGCGGGATGAGGCAAGACACGGCAAGGCGCTGAAGGGTCTGCTGGACAGGTACTTCGGATAGTTTGGAGATACTTTCGGTCGTCCTTGTTTCAATTTGTCAAGGGAAACTGAAATAAGGAATGTAAATTGCTCGTCTTATTTCAATTTAGAAGTTAAAACTGAAATAAGGCGCAGATTGCAGACGGCTTATTTCAGTTTGAAAAGTCGTGAAAAAAAGCCTGCTGCCAGGGTTTAACCGTCAGCGGGCTTTGTTGCTTTCGTTTTTAGAGTTCGCTCATTACGCTGTTTTTAGCTTATTGCGTCGATGTTTTCCTGCGATATGTCGCTGTAGTCGATGGTGATTTTGGCTCCCGAGCCGTAGGTATCCGCCACCAGCTTGTCGTAGGCGGTCTTGTCAACAGGATCCACGGCTTTCGTCACGTCCTCGTACAGATAGTAGACGGTTCCGGTGTTGCTTGTGTCAATTTCATCCGGATAAGCGTTGCCCTCAAAGTCCTGTGGGTAAAGTTCCTTATCCCAGGCGTCAATATAGTACTGCTGAACATATGAATCTTTTGACTCATCATACTTATAAAGGGTATAGGGCCAGAAATCCCCTGCAAGTCCCTGGTTGTGAGAAGCCCCTGCCGTCACATAGCCGTTATCGTAAAATTCCACCGCCGGAAACTCGGTAAATTCTTCTTTCAAGCTGTCCGAGTCCTCCTCGTACTCAAAGATATAGAAAACTTCGCCGACTGCCGGCGCATTGCTGAAATTGATAATCAGCTCATCGGCGCCGTCGCCATCGATATCGGTGACAGCAAATTTGTTGTCCGTCCAGATTGCGCTTTCGTCATCTTCACTCTCCGCGTTGGTATAAACCTGCTCCCCGTTTGGAAAAACAAGGTTATCCAGCATGTTCTGCATGGCTTCTTTGTACTTCTCATGGGCGGCGGTTTGCTCTGTCTGCGTAGCCTGATTATTCGACTCGCTGCTGTTTTCGCTGTTTTCGGCGCCGTTTCCGCAGGCGGCAAGCGCCGCAAGAAGCGCAAGAGCCGCAGCAAGCGCAAAAGCTCTTTTGATGATGTTTTTTCTTTTCATTTTCATTCCCCCTTCAGATCCCCTTTGATAAAATGTGCTTGCAAAGCCCCTTTGAATGTGGTATATTTAAGACAAGAGGACGGGTCAATGCCCAACCTAACGAATAATTTGGTTAGAAAAATCCGCTAGATTCGGGGTCAGCGGATTTTTTTCTTGGTTATCGTGATCGTAAGTTTACCTTTGTAGTAAGTGATCGTAACTCTCATTCTACCAACTCCTTTCTACAAATCCAAACCCCTAAAGACTTGATTTATTCGAAAGGTTTTTCCGCAGTTTGACCCGCCTCTCGTTAGGCTCATTATATCATTTCTTTAATTTAATTACAACCATTATTTTACGTTTTATCTTTATATTGTATTTTACTCAAAGCGAAACCTCTTAGCCGAACGAGAATGTGATGCCGACCACCGCGGAAAAGGCGATGAAAATTATCGGATGCAGATTCTTCGTCTGCTTCGGGCCGCGGGTCAAAAAAAGCAGGAGAGCCGCAAGGATGAGCGTCTTGAAGTCCAAGAGGTCTGCGAGCCTTGCCGTTTCTTCGAATGTGTCGATGTTGAAAAATGTGAGCTCGCAGACCAGCAGTCCCGCGGCCGCAATCATGGCCGTAGATGCGGGTCTAAGTCCGTAAAATGCTCCCTCGCAAATCTTGCTTTCGCGAAACTTGTCAATAAGCGACATCACGATTATAACCAAAATCATTCCGGGAATAATAATCCCCAGGGTCGCTGCCGCTGCTCCGGTTATGCCGGATACCTCGTATCCTACATAAGTTGCCATGTTAATGCCTATGGGCCCCGGCGTCGACTCCGAAACTGCCAGCATGTCTGCAATCTGTGCCGCCGTGCACCAGCCGGTTCTGTCTGCCATATCTTGCAAGAATGGCAGCGTCGCCATTCCTCCGCCTATCGAGAAAAGGCCGATCTTGAGGAACTCATAGAAAAGCCTAAGCTCAATCATCTGTGCCGCCTCCTTTGTTCGTCTTTTTCTTCGAACTCAGCAAGGATATAACGATGCCAAGCAGTGCCGATACAAGCACGAAAACGATCGGCGTTATGTCGATGGCAAGGGATGCTAGCAAAACTCCCAGAAAAAGGATTAGACATTTTGCATCCGCTATCGCGCTGTCCCACAGTTTCAGCACGGCATTAAAAATCAGCACGCAAACGCAGACCCTTATGCCGGCAAAGGCGCTTTTGACGGCGGGATAATCTGCAAAAGCCGTCAGTGCCGCCGCAATTGCCGTTATTATGATGAAGGACGGCACCGCCGCGCCCAGCGCGGCGAAAAGCGCCCCCAAATTTCCTCTTCTGTTTTTTCCGATGAACGCGAGGGTATTGACCATGAGGATTCCCGGAAGGCACTGTGCCATTGCATAGTAGTCCAGAATCTCCGCCTCCGTGTTCCAACCCTTGCTCTCTACTATTTCCCTCTGCAAAATCGGCAGCATCGCATATCCACCGCCGAATGTCATCGCCCCCACTCTCGCAGAGGCAATAAAAATCTCAAACAGTTCTTTCATTCGTTCCCCTTTGGCATCGTCTGCTTGTGTCTGCAGCTTTTAGTCTGTTTGCAGCTATCTGCAGCCAAGATTCATAATCGCATCTTCCAGGGCGGCGGCCTCTGTAATTCCATTTACCATGCCGCGAAATGCCGCCGAGCCCGGCTGTCCTTTGAGATACCAGCCCACGTGTTTTCGCATTTCCCGAACCGCCGCGTACTCGCCCTTTAATAAAAGCGTGTCACGAAAATGCCGCAGCATCACCTGCTTCTTCTCTTCGAGGCTTGGGGGCGGCGGAAGCTCTTCTCCCAGGTAGGCTGCGTTAAGCTCCCGGAAAATCCAGGGATTCCCCAAGGCTCCCCGACCCACCATTACGAAATCGCAGCCGGTTTCTTCCATCATGCTCAGGGCCGAGGCGCCGTCCGTCACATCGCCGTTTCCGATGACAGGGATGGATACTGCGCGCTTCACGGCGGATATGACGGCGCGGTCCGCCCGCCCGCTATAAAACTGCTCCCGGGTGCGGGCGTGGACCGCGACCGCGGCGGCTCCTGCCGCCGCGGCGGCGCCGGCCACCTCTACCGCATTTATCGAATTCTCATCCCAGCCTGCGCGGATCTTTACGGTTACCGGCTTGCCGGCACATTTTACCGCAGCCTCCACGATGTCAAACACAAGCTGCGGGTTTTTCATGAGCGCCGAGCCTTCGCCGTTTTTTACCACCTTAGGCACGGGGCAGCCCATGTTTATATCCAAAATTGCGTTCCTGCATCCCGCCAGCTTCTCAGCGGCGAAGGATATGATTTCCGGCTCACGGCCAAAAATCTGGTATGCCACAGGCTCCTCGCCATCTAAGATTTCGAGGAGCCTGCCTGTGTTTTTATCCTTAAACCAAAGCCCCTTTGCACTCACCATCTCGGAGTATGCAAGGCCCGCACCCATCTCCTTGCAAATCCTGCGAAATGGTGCATCCGTAATCCCCGCCAGCGGCGCCAGCAAAAACGGGCTTTCAAGTTCTATATTGCCGATCTTCAATTTGTCATTTTTCATGGTATCTATTTCTTTGCATTTTCCATTCGCTGAAGCGCAAGAGCTATAGTAAGCCCCGGGATTACACGGTTACCCGTGATTTCTGCTCCGAGAAGATCGTTGATTTTTTTGAGTCTATACTGAACGGTATTTGTATGTATTCCCATGAACTCCGCCGTCTTGCCACTGTTCATTCCCGCATCGAGTGCGAAGGTTTCGAGCGTCTCCAGGAGCTGCCTTGCCTTGTTGTCTCCTTCTCTCTTGAACGGAGACAGGAGATCCATGTAATTTTTCTTGAGATGGCCTCCCTGCACCTGAATGCTGATGCAGTTGCTCACGAGTGCGAGCTCATACTTCGAAAATACGCGCTTGTACGGGAAAATGTTCTCGACAAATGCCCAGGTCTCTCCGATCAGTCTGAATCCGTCTCCGGCTCCCTCGATTCTGTCGACACCCGTCACATGGAAAATTCGAACGCTCTTGTTCTCCTTTAGCCTGTCAAAGAACGAAATGCAGACCGACATTTCCGAAATATCGTCGTCCTGTGCGGTCTTCTCGCCGCGAAGCAATACCGCATAGCTTTCGTCGTCCTCGGTTATCTTGATTATATTCAGGAGTCCGTTTTCGACATATTCGTCGATAACCTCGTCCGCCATGCCCGTCTCGATTCCTCTGGCATATACAACCGACAAAATATCCGATGCGCGGATTCCCGCCTCCTCGCGGAGAGAATATGCCAGGCTCTTGTTCCCACGAATCAGTGCCTTGACTAGCTCCGCCTTCGCGTCACGCTCCGGCGTGAACTTCCACATTCCCATGGCAAGCTCGATGATCTCTGCAAGCTTTGTAATCTCGCCGGCCGAATAATTGTCATCATTATCTACTATAAACAGATAGTATTTTTCGTTGTTCAGATAAAGCAGTCCCCAGTAGGTCAGCACTCCGTTTATCTCGATGAGACTATAGATGTGTCCGAGGTTCAGCGCGACCTCTCTGCCGCGGCGGATTACTTCGTTCATCGTCGCCTGATGGCGCGTTTCGACCGTGAAGACAGGATTGAATTCTTCGCTGAGAAGCACCACCTGGAAATCGTTATTTACCGCTGCCTCGTGCAGAGCCTGCTGGAAGTTCGCATGCTTTTCGAAGTTCAACAGATGAAAAATCGTATTGTTGATGAGGCTGTTCTTGAAGTTATTGCCATAAAGCACCTGCTCCATAACCTCCCCGATGATCCTCGAGTAGTCCATTCCCTCGCCGTCAACCATGAGAAGCAGCGGAATGCCGGCCGCATCGGCGGCTGCCGTAACCTCCTTGTCAACCGGGCGCATGCTCTTTTCGCGTTGGAATACCACGATTGCCGGGACCCCGGCCTTTGCAAGAGCGCGAATAGTCTCGCACTGCGATGCCGTGTCATTTTTCATTCCTGCAAATGTCGTCAGAATCATTGTTTCGCTGTTTCCGTTGCAGGAAAGCGCCTCTGACGGCGTCGATGCATCCATCACAGACACGGCCTTGATCCGGTTATCCATATTTTTCTCACCGGCAAGCACGATACACTTTCTGAACGAATCGAGCTGCAAGCAATCCTTAACTGTTACTTTCATCCTTTTCCTCTTCTTCCTGAGGATCTTTTGCATCCGCTTGCGGCGCATCATCCTCTGCTAAATAATCAGAGTCATATTTTTTTAGCTCCTCCATGAGCTTGCGTTCTTCTTCCTGTCGCAGTTCCTCGCTCTCCTTGGCTTCCTTTGCATCCTGTGCCTGCTTCTCCAGGCCGGCCTTTTCCACATCGTCTCTCAAAGCCTCTGCCGTGAGCTTGCCTGTATAGAGTGCCTCGAACTGGTCGCCGTCGATGGTCTCGACATAAAGCAGCGCCTTCGCAACGCTTTCGAGGATTTCGTCGTGCTCGGTGAGAATTCGCATTGCTTCCTCGTAGGCTTCGTCCACGAGTCTTCGGATCTCTTCGTCAATTTCGCAAGCCGTCTGCTCGGAATAATTCTTATGTGCCGTAAAGTCGTTGCCCAGGAAAACCTCGTCGTCTCCGCCGTAGCTCACAGCTCCCAGCTTATCGCTGAATCCGTATTTTGTTATCATCTCGCGCGCAATCTGAGTAGCCTGCTTGATGTCTCCCGATGCGCCGATCGAAATATCCTCAAGCTTGAGCTTTTCGGCAACTCTGCCGCCCATGCAAGAGACGATATGATTGTACATCGATGTCTTGGTATCAAACATCTTGTCATCCTCCGGAAGGTACATCGTATATCCGCCTGCCCTGCCGCGAGGAATGATGGTAACCTCGTGTATTTGCATGTGCTTCGGCAGGGACCTGGCAACGATCGCATGACCCGCCTCGTGGTATGCCGTAAGTTTCTTTTCTTCGTCGGAAACAACTTTTGATTTTTTTGCAGGGCCCATTTCGACCTTGCGAATGGCCTCTTCGATTTCTTCCATTCTTATGAAGCGCCCGTTTCTACGTGCAGTAATCAGTGCTGCCTCATTCAGCACATTTTCGAGGTCCGCAGGGGTAAATCCCATGGTTCTTCTTGCCAAAATCTTTGGCGTAACATCCTCCGCAAGCGGTTTGTTCTTCGCATGAACCTTGATGATTTCTTCTCTGCCCTTGACGTCCGGAATCCCGATTACAACCTGTCTATCGAATCTGCCAGGTCTGAGCAGTGCCGGGTCGAGGATGTCAGGTCTGTTGGTCGCTGCCAAAATTATGATTCCCGAGTTCTCAGCGAAACCGTCCATTTCAACGAGGAGCTGGTTCAAGGTCTGCTCTCTTTCGTCATGGCCGCCGCCGATGCCCGCGCCTCTCTTACGTCCGACCGCATCTATTTCGTCGATGAAGATGATGCAAGGCGCGTTTTTCTTTGCCTGTTCGAACAAGTCTCTTACTCTCGACGCGCCCACGCCTACGAACATCTCAACAAAGTCTGAGCCGCTGATGGTAAAGAACGGCACTCCGGCCTCTCCTGCCGTCGCCCTGGAGATATAGGTTTTTCCTGTTCCCGGAGGCCCTACAAGCAGGATGCCCTTCGGAATTCTTGCTCCGAGATCCTTGTATTTTCGCGGATCCTTGAGGAAATCGACCACTTCCTCGAGTTCCTGTTTTTCTTCTTCGAGTCCTGCTACATCCTTGAATGTAATCTGCTTGTCGCCCTTGACCATTTTGGCCCTTGATTTTCCGAACTGGAAGGCTTTGCCGTTTCCGCCCTGATTCATCATAAAGTAGAATAGGAAGACCAGCGCGCCGATCATGATTATGTTCGGGATCAGCGACCACAGCCAGGAGCTGGTATCAGGCTTCGGACTGGAAAGGCTCGTAATTATACCCTTGTCCATTTGATCAAAGATATAGGTCTCTTCCAGCCAATTTATTTCAACTATGGAAGGTGCGTATGCATAGACCAGCGATGTTTCGCTGATTGCTCCCGTCAGAGTCGTTCCCTCGATTGAGATTTCCGAGAGCTTTTCTTCCTTGACCATTTCCGTGAATTCCGAGAAGGAAACCTCCTTCAGCGAAAGCTGATCAGCGCTCATAAATCCCTTGCAGAAATATGCAAGGGATAGCACGAGTGCAAAGACCAGAATATATATACTTAGATTTCTAGAGAATTTTTTCACTTCTTACCCCTTTCAGTTGTTCGTATTCACAAATTATCCGTTGTATTTTATCACAAATTACGCAAAATTTCAAGCGTCAATATTGTTTCTGAACCATCATTTAGCCCGAATTCAGCGGAAAATCTGCCCTTTTGCCTGTATTGCTGCTTCGGAAAATGCGGCGAGGGCAATACCCACAAAATTCGATTCCCGTATGCCAGCAAATCGATATCATCTCGAAGGTGTTTGGGGACCTTGGCATCAACGAAGAAATCCTGTAATTTCTTGGTGGCGAGCTGTCCTCCGCTCCTTATTGCCAGCACATCTTTGTCTCTGCGCTTTCTCACGCAAATGGCATCCTTGGCATCTTCCGGCAGTCCGAATACTCCGATTATGCGATCCCCGGCATCTTCCGGCAAAGAGGCTCCGGCCTTGCTTATACCTTTTGCATATTCTTCCGGGCTCATAAATCTCATCTCGTATTTTGCGTCCTTCGATGTCTTTACATCCTCCGATGTCTTTGCGTCCTCCGAGGTCTGTCCATGCTTCGGGATCCGTGCGCCCTTACTGCAAAATCTCAGCTTATCATATTCTTTATATACCGCATATCCTTCAGTCAAATCGCACATTGCCGATGGACTTTGGGAAAGGCGGACTTTTTCTATCGCATCAAGCTGCCCCTCGGTGATATTTTCATTTAGCCCAACGTCCGCCAGGATCAGGTTATATACTCGCATTCTGACTGCACCGTGGAGGCGCGAAAGCGTTGCAATGTCAGCCTCTGCGGACGCATCGTCTTTTGGCGATTTCCCCTTAAGCTCGGCATATGAGGCTCTCGCCTGCTGCCAGATGTAGTCCTTGTCTAAGGCCGCATTTTGGCCGAGCCTGTCGATGGTTTCGATTATATTCGGATTGAATTTTTCGCTGAGAAGCGGCAAGAGCTCGAGTCTGATTTTGTTTCGCGTATAAATGGGTTCTTTGTTTGTTAGGTCTATTCGCGGCGACAAGCCTCTCTCCTTGCAGTAGTTTTCGATCGCATCCCGCTGTATATCCAGAAGCGGGCGCACCACCGCAATCCCATTCTCATATCGTTTATAGGCGATTCCGGAAAGTCCGTCTGTGCCCGTTCCGCGCAGGAGCCTAAACAGAATCGTCTCTGCCTGGTCGTTGGCATTCTGTGCCACGGCTATGGCGATTTCTCGCGCCGGGTCCTCGGATGCAAGTTCGCGCGCTACCTCAAAAAACGCCCCGTACCTTGCCTTTCTGCCGGCCTCTTCTGATGTCATGCCTTCTTCGAGCGCAAGCCTATTGCAGTCAATCACAAAGCTCCTGCACCTTAGGCCTCTCTGCCTGCACAGTTCCTCTACGAATTCCTGATCGCGCTCCGCATCGCCCGGCCTTAGCTTATGATTTACATGCACGGGATAGATGCTATAATTGCATTTCTCGCGCAGCTGACAAAGCACGTCAAAAAGGCACATCGAATCGGGGCCTCCTGAAAGTCCCAGTACGATGTGCGCGCCGTTTGACAGCAGCTCGTGATTTTTTATTGTCGATAATACCTTTTGTTTAACATCCATATTTGTATTTTAGCACAAAGCGGCTGCTATTTCTATGTATTTTCTGTGTAGTTTGGATTTGTCTGATAATCAGATCCCGAAGAATGTTTTTCCGTTTAGGTAGGTTGCATATGCGGCCTCTTCGTAGCTTATGCCTTTTATCTCCGCGATTTTGCGCACCACGAACTCCACATATTGGCTTTTGTTCTGTTCTCCGCGGTGGGGAACCGGGGTAAGGTACGGTGCGTCTGTCTCTGCCATCATAAATTCGAGCGGAACAGCTTCTGCCACACGCACCGTCTTCTTATTATTTTTATAGGTGAGCGGCCCGTCGAGGCCTATGGTCGCGCCCGCTTTCACATATTCTATCGCAAGCTCCCTGCTGCCGCTGAAGCAGTGTATGGCAACTCGTGCGTCGCCGCCGCAGCCAGCGAAGGTGACTGCCCGGTGCGAAAGCACCGAGCCTGCTGCGCCCCGCACATCCCACTCGGCGGGCGCAGCAGGCAGGCGGCGAGTCGGGAACCAGGATTTGCGCTCCTCGGAAAAGGCCCCCTCTTCCATCAGAATATCAAACACCTCCTGGTCTGCGTCCCGGGAATGCACCACAATAGGCATCCTGAGCTCGTTTGCGAGCTGAATTTGCCTGCGGAACCAGTATCTCTGCGTCTCTCTCGGCGAAAGGTCATAGTGAAAGTCGAGTCCGATTTCACCAATCGCCCTAACCTTTGGTTGGCTTTTGGCAATTTGGCGAAATCTCTCCAGCATCGCCTCATCCATCAGGCGGCTGTCATGTGGATGCATTCCTATCACAGCATAGCACCAAGGGTAGCGCCTCGCGTGTTCTGCCGCCAAAAGGCTGGAGGGCTCATCAAAGCCCACATCCATCACCAGCCCCACATCCGAGCCTTCGATTTCGGCAGCCAGAGCCGCCCGCTCCTCCTCCGTAAATCCATCGTTATTCAAATGCGTGTGCGTATCAAAAAGCCTTACTTCCATCTATTTTCCTCCGGTACCAATTCTAAAAAAGTGGGAATATACAGGAAAACCGCTGATGCGATATTCCCTATGCTAAAAAAATTGTCCGCTCCCGGCAAAGCCTCCCTGCGGACAATTTTTAACTCGTTTTTCTGTGGGCAGCCAGGCACGCATCTTGCGGCTGGCCCCAGCCCTCGCAAGGCACCGCCCTTAGCTCACAACTTCTCCGTCCGGTGCGCTTGTGGTCACGATCTCGCAGCGCTCGCCGTTGTCCGCAAACAGCAGCATTCCCTTGGACTCCATGCCCCTCAGCTGGCGCGGCGCAAGATTTGCGACAACTATTACCTTCTTGCCGACCATTTCCTCCGGCTTGAAATCCTTTGCTACTCCGCTGATGATCTGGCGGCGCTCAGTTCCCATCTTTACCTGGAATACCAGCAGCTTGTCCGCCTTTGGATGCTTTTCTGCCTTTTCGATCAGGCCGACGCGGAAGTCGATCTTGTCGAAGTCATCATAGGTGATGGCAGGCTTCAGCTCGAGCGGAACATTCTCAGGCTCATTGTCCTTTTTCATGGACTCGCTGATAGCATACAGCTCCTCAAGCTCCTTGTCGATATCAAGGCGAGGGAATATCGCAGCTCCCTTCTTAACCTGTTCCTGATACATCATATCGAATTCGAATGCATCCTCCCAGACAACATCTGCATACCACAGGCCCATCTGCTTGCGGATTTCCTTTGCGGTGCTGTGCATGAACGGATATATCAGTATCGAAATTATGCGTATCGTCTCCGCAAGGTTATGCATGGTCGTATCAAGCTTTGCCTTCGCCGCAGGGTCCGTATCCGCAGTCTTTGCGAGCACCCAAGGCGCTTTTTCGTCAATATATTTGTTTGCACGGCGAACCACGATCCAGATTTCTTCCAGAGCCATATTGAAGGCAAATTTGTCCATCTGCGCTTCAACCTTTGCCGCTGCACCCGTCGCAATGCTGCGAAGCTCGGCATCGATTTCGTCCGCCGCGCTTGAAACTGCATCCGGAATAACTCCCCCATCATATTTTTCGATCATCGAGACGGTTCTGGAAACCAAATTGCCAAGGTCGTTTGCCAGGTCGTAATTCATCCTCTTCAGCATAACCTCGTTGGTAAATACGCCGTCCTGTCCGAATGTATACTCCCTGAGCAAGAAATATTTTAGCGCATCGATACCATATCTTTCGATGAGAATTACAGGATCGATGACGTCCGAACCCTTTGCCGCCTTCGACTTGGAAACCTTTTCGCCGCCCATGAGTAACCAGCCGTGTCCGCGAACCTGCTTCGGCAGCGGCAGACCCGCGCTCATCAGCATAGCCGGCCAGATGATGCTATGGAATCTGACGATCTCCTTGCCGACAAGATGTACATCCGCCGGCCAATATTTGTCATAAAGCTCAGGCTCGTCCGGATAACCCAGCGCCGTGATATAGTTCGTCAGCGCATCAAGCCATACATAAATTACATGCTTTTGGTCGATAGGAACCGGGATCCCCCAGTCAAAGGTCGAACGCGAAATGCAGAGGTCATCAAGACCCTGATTTATGAAAGAAATCATTTCATTTCTGCGAGTGTCCGGCTGCAAGAAGTCGGGATTTTTCTCAAAAAGCTCCAGCAGCGCCGGCGCATATTTCGACAGCTTGAAGAAATATGCCTCTTCCTTTGCCTTCTGAACGGGTCTGCCGCAGTCCGGGCAGCAGCCGTTTACCAGCTGGCTCTCCGTCCAAAAGCTCTCGCACGGCGTACAATAAAGTCCCTCGTACTGTCCCTTATAGATATCTCCATTTTCGTATATTTTCATGAAAATATCCTGCACCCGCTTGATATGGCGCGGCTCCGTAGTTCTGATAAAGTCGTCGTTAGAAATCTCCATCTTCTCCCAAAGCTTTCTGATTCCGTCAACGACCTCATCCACATATTCCTGCGGGCTTACGCCTTTTTCGCTTGCAATAGTCTGGATCTTTTGTCCGTGCTCATCGGTTCCCGTAAGGAATCTTACATCATATCCGCAAAGCCGCTTAAATCTTGCCATGGCATCCGCCATCACCGTGCAATAGGTATGCCCGATGTGAAGGTTTGCACTTGGATAATAAATCGGCGTCGTGATATAATATGTTCCTTTACTTTCCTTCATTCTGTTCTTCCTCCTCGTCTTCCTGCGGATAAGCCTTGGTCATAGCCTTGTCCGTGAGCGCAATAAGCGCAACTCCCGCCGCAAGAAACGCTGCCATCGTTCTTCCCAAAGTTTTTATTTTTTTATTCCCGCCTTTTTTCTTTGTTTCCTTCGTTTTCTTTGTTTCTTTTGCCTCAACTACTCCTCTTTTCATTTTTTGTACCTCCTGTGTTCAATATAGGTCGCAATCAGAGCTGCGGCCTCTTCTTCGCTGATATAACTGCTGTTAATGGAGAGATTATAGTTCTTATATTCGCCCCATTTCTGGTCTGTGTGATAGTTATAATAATTTTGGCGTGCCTTGTCATAGGTGGCGATAAGCTCCCGAACCTTCGAAGGATCGTCGCCATAAACCTCCGCCGCGCGCTTTTTTCTGTCCTCCAGCTCCGCATGGATAAAAACATTTGTAACCCCGGGCATATCTCGAAGCACATAATCTGCGCATCTTCCGACGATTACGCCTTCTCCGGTGCTGCCGATCTTCTTGATTGCCTCGAACTGTGCCAGAAAAAGTCTCTCGTTTACGGAAAGCGGGCTTCCGCTGACGCCCTCGTTAAAGCTGAGCACCGACGAAAGGTTATATGCAAAGCTGCTCTTTGCCTTCAGCTCTGTTCCCTCCATGAGTTCTCTCGAAAATCCGCTGTCCTCGGCGGCCATATCGAGGATCTCCTTGTCGTAAAACGGCACCCCCAATTTTTCCGCAAGCAGCTTTCCGATGATTCTGCCGCCGCTGCCATACTGACGGCTTATAGTTACAAGTTTCTTCATAAGTCCTCCTTTTCATCCACGAAAGCATCGTAAATAGCTCTTATGGCTTTTTCAAAATCTTTATTTTCAACGCCTACGATGATGTTCATTTCGCTGGAGCCCTGCTCGATCATCCTTACATTGACGCCTGCCTTGGCAAGCGCCTCGAACAGCCTCGCCGAAACGCCTTGTCTATAGGCCATTCCATGACCTACCGTGGCGATAAGTGCCATATTTTCCAAAACATCTATGCTGTCCGGGCGTAGCCTTGTGCGGAATTCGTCCAGGACCTCCTCGAGTCTTCCGCTTATGGCATCGTTTGCCATTACGACCGAAACCGTATCGATTCCGCTGGGTATATGCTCAAAATTGATGTCATAATCATCGAGTATATCGAGAATCTTTCTGACAAATCCGCGCTCGCTGCTCATCATGTTCTTATAAATTGCTACAACCGTAAAGTCTCTGCTGCCCGCAATTCCGGTGATGATGCGGTTTTGCTTTTTTTCGTATTCCTCCGAGACCTCCGCCGTTATATATGTTCCCCTATCCTCAGGCTGGTTCGTATTCCTTATGTTGATCGGGACATTTGCCATCCTCGCCGGGTAGATCGCATCTTCGTGCAGAACGCTTGCGCCCATATACGAAAGTTCTCTGAGCTCCTTGTAGGAAATCGCCCGAATCTGCCTTGGATTTTTGACAATTCTCGGATCGGCCATAAGAAATCCCGAAACGTCGGTCCAGTTTTCGTATACGTCCGCATGAACGGCTCTTGCAACCAGGGCGCCGGTTATATCTGAGCCTCCCCTTGAAAACGTCTTGATCTTACCGTCCGGAGTGCTGCCATAAAATCCCGGAAGCACGGCTCTCTCGTGCTTTGAGAGTTCCTCAGAAAGCGCCTTGTCCGTCTCCTCCATAAGAAGTCTGCCCTTGGCATCGAATTTGATAAGCTGCGCCGTATCTACAAAATCATATCCCAGGAATGCCGCCACCAGGACCGCGTTCAGATATTCACCTCTGGATGCGATGTAGTCCGCCGACGGATTTTTTCTGAGATTTTCGCGGATCTCATCAAGGTGCTTCATAAGGTCAACCTTTATTCCGAGGTTGATTTCCACCGCCATATATCTGTCCGCAACCACCTGAAAAAGCTGGTCGTATGGTAAATTGTGATCTATATGAGTCTTGCAAAGATAGAGGATGTCCGTGATCTTGTTGTCGCCCTCATATCTCTTGCCCGGTGCGGAAACGACTATGTATCGCCTGTCCGGATCGTGCTGGATAATTTCTTTTGTCTTCGTCAATTGTATCCCGTCTGCCACGGATGAGCCGCCAAATTTTGCGACCTTCACTCCCATAATTGTACCTCCTGATTTGCAAGCCATTGCCGGGGCTTGTCATATATGCATCTTTATATTTTATACCAATTTCTCTGGAATTTCAAGATTTTAGTCTTTATTTTGGTCATTGTTCTTTTTGAGGTCTTCAAAAAGCTGGTCGTTTAGCATCTTCTGTGCTTCCGGAATTTCTTCCGGTTCATCCACATCCACTATCTGCGTCGCCCAAACTCGCGAGCGATACCAGCTGCTCGCGATGGAATCAAGCAGGGCCTTCGTGCAGAGCGGAGCTCTTTCTCCTGCCCTTATCAAATATACTCTGATGACAAATCCGGTGCTTGATGCCTTTATTTCCAGAACGCTTTCCCTCTGCCCCAGCTTTTGCAATACGCCTCGAAGCTGCTCTGACACATGGCGGGAGATGATCGTTTTTCGTTCATTTTCGCATATAAGATAAAAGGATGTGGCGGCTATGCATCCGAGAATCGTAGAGACTATGTCTCCGAACGCCTCCAGCGTCGCATAATACATAAATATGCCAAGGAGCAGCCCGATCCATTTGATTCTCCCGAGAAAATCCGCCTTTCTTCTTACTCTATCCATTATGTTTCCTTTCTTTTTTAATATACCCATTATATTCGCAAAGGCGCATTCTTGCAATATATCTTTTCAACTTGCAGGATATATGATATACTTTTCTTGTATCGTGGCGCCGGATATGGCTCCATTTGGTACGATTGGAGGTATGCAAAAATGAATCTTAAGAAACCTTTGAATAAATATTTTGACCATACGCTTCTAAAGCCCGAGGCTACCGCAGAGCAAATAGACAGGCTTTGCAGTGAGGCTCTCGAGTGGGATTTTTATTCCGTATGCGTAAACGGCTGCTATGTTGCTCGCTGCTCAGACAGGCTAAAGGGCTCGGATGTTCGCGTTGCGGCGGTCATAGGCTTTCCTCTCGGTGCCGGAACTACCGCATCGAAGGCTTTCGAGACAGAGGAGGCGTGCATGGACGGCGCCGGCGAAATCGACATGGTTCTCAATGTCGGAATCTTCAAGTCTGGTGACTACGATTACATACGTGACGACATCTCGGCTGTCGTAGAGGCGGCCGCAAAATACGGTGCAATCGTCAAGGTGATCTTAGAAACCTGCCTGCTTTCCGATGATGAGATAGCAGAGGCCTGCAGGCTCTCAGCAGAGTCCGGAGCAAAATTCGTCAAGACTTCGACCGGATTTAATAGTGGCGGCGCTTCCGCAAAGGATGTTGCCCTCATGAAGGAAACTGTAGGAAGCGCCCTCGAGGTAAAGGCAAGCGGCGGCATCCGCAGCTTAGAAACAGTAATGGAAATGATCGATGCCGGGGCAGACCGCATAGGCGCCTCCGCATCCGTCAAAATAATGGAGGTATATACAAATGAACATAACTAAAAAGGGAGCCTTGCTCAAGGGTATTCTGTGCACTCTTTTTGCGCTCGGATGCGCCTTCGCAAGGCCCATGGGATATGCCGAGCCCGGCGAGTACTGGTACATTGCCGGCGCTGTAATCGGCGGCATCTGTGCGGTCGGATATTTCAAGAAGTGCTTCGAACGGTAGCGAAAACAAATAGCAGTTCTCACTCTCGCCAGGCGCTCAACACCTGAGGTTGTTAGCAGCTTTCAGACTCTCACACTCGCAAGGCGCTCAACACCCGAGGTTGTTAGCAGCTTTCAGACTCTCACACTCGCCGGGCGCTCACCACCACAGATAGCACAAAAGCGGCTCTTTCGAGCCGCTTTAATATCTTTGAAACGCTGGATTTTTCGCTTCTGGAAAGGCTTCGAGGACATAAATTGCTCGGGCGCTTAGTCCTCGGGGTCTGCAAGCTTGTTTCCCCTGCGGAATCGCGCTGCCGCAATTTTGTCTCTACGCCTTCTAGGCCGCAGTGAGCACCGCCACAGGCGATTTCCATTTTAAGATATAATTTCCGAGCGTAGCCGAGGAAATTATATCGAATCCTCCTTGCGAAAGCGCCGCCAGCCGCGAACGCGGCATAGGAATCTATTTCCGAAAATGCGCCGGAAAAATCGTCTGTGGCTAGGCGGCAAGGTGTCGAGGAGCGGAGCGTACACGAAGTACGTGAGCACCACAGAACATCGCAGCCAACAACGCCACAGGCGATTTTAACAAGCATTTCGTTATTCTTCTTCCATAGCTTTCAGGTTCGGGTCTTTGTGCAGTTCGCATCCAGTCGCTGCCTGAAGCTCATCCCAAGTGTAATCTGGGTGAAGTTCTGTTACCCAGATACCGTCCTCTCTGACTTCCATAACAGCCATTTCGGTGATAATCTTTGTTACGCACTTTTCTGCGGTAAGCGGAAGGGTGCATTTCTTAAGAATCTTGTGGTTACCTTTCTGGGTGTGGAGCATGGTGATGATAACCTGAGGGCATCCTGCGCAAAGGTCCATCGCGCCGCCCATACCTGCAACCTTCTTACCCGGTACGATCCAGTTAGCAAGGTCGCCATTTTCGGCAACTTCCATGGCGCCGAGAACGGTAGCTTTTACGTGTCCGCCTCTTACAAGGCCAAAGGACTCTGCTGTATCGAAATATTTTACTCTTGGAACTGCTGTTACATAAGTTCCGCCGGAGTTGATGATATCAACATCGAGGTTGGAAGCGTCCGCAACTGCGTCGATTCCTGCGAATCCGTTTTCGGAGTGGCAGGTAACCTGAATGTCTGCCGGAAGGAAGTCGGCAACCATAGTAGGAAGACCGATTCCGAGGTTAATGAAATCTCCGTCTTGGAATTCTTTCGCGCATCTTTTCGCGATTCTTACTTTTAAATCTGCCATTTCTTTTCTCCTTCCACAATAGTATCTACCAGCACGCCTGCAACTGCGAAGTAGTCAGGGTCGATTTCGCCGATTTCAACCAGCTTTTCAGGGGCAATGACGGTATGAGTCGAAGCGCCTGCCATTACATAGTTGAAGTTCTTGGTTGCTTTGGAGCAGTAGTAGTTACCGAATTTGTCGGCAACGGTTGGTCTGATGAAGGAATAGTCAGCGAAAAGCGGCAGTTCAAACAGATATTTCTTTCCGTTGATTTCTACGACTTTCTTTTCTCTTCCCAGTTCATCAAGCTCGGTTTCCATAGGTGTACCAACGCCGGTAGGAGTGAGTACGCCGCCAAGACCGTAAGCCGCAGCTCTGATCTTTTCAGCTAATGTCCCTTGCGGAACCAATGTGTATTTGAGAGTTCCCTCTGCGAACTGTTCGTTGAGTTTCGGGTTAACACCAAGGTGCGATGCGATGATGTGATCTACCATGTGGTGTTCAAGTAATTTGCCGATACCTCTTGCAGTCTTTGCTGCAAATTCACCGGCAGGCTGGCCTGCATCAAGACCGCCGTCGTTGCCGATAACGGTGAGATGTTTTACGCCTTTTTCTACTAATGCATCCATCAAGATCTCAGGGGAACCTGTTGCAAGGAATCCGCCGACCATGATAGTCATGCCGTCTTTAACGCCGGCTACTGCTTCTTGCGCAGTCTTAATTTTGTTAACCATGTTTTCACCTTCCTGTTTAGTATTACAATATACATCTCTTATACATTACTCTCGCCGCAGGCTTTTGTCAAGTGAAGATGTATAGCTTAAATTCACCTGCCCGACATATTTCAGTCGGGCAAGGGTGATTTCTGTTTTATCCGCCAGCTCTTGCGTCAGTTCTTGTCTGCCGGTTCTTATCTGTCAGCGATGTTCGGCTTGTCCTGCCAGCCGCGCTTTTCAACTTCCTGCATGATGTAGGACATTACATGTTCTGCATACTTGCCCGGTCCGAAGCCTGCATCGTAACCTAATTCCTGCGCAAGCTCGTGAGAAATTCTCGGGCCGCCGCAGGTAAGGATGATCTTGTCACGAAGGCCTTCTGCTTCCATGAGTTCTTCCATCTGGGTAAGCTGCTTGATGTGGATATCCTTCTGAGTTACGGTCTGGGATACCAGAATCGCGTCTGCGTTAACTTCCTTTGCCTTTGCGATCAATGCTTCGCAAGGAACCTGGGAGCCCATGTTATACGGAACAACATGCTTGAATCTTTCGAGGCCGAAGTGTCCGTGGAAGCCCTTCATCTGAATGATCGCGTCGATACCTACGGTATGAGCGTCAGATTCGATGGAAGCGCCTACTACAACGATGTCTCTGCCGATGTGTTCGCCGATCCATTCGCCGCATTCAACACGGTCCATAACGGTACCTTCTACCTTCGGAACCTTGATTGCCGTGAAGTCGATGGTTGCCTGAGCCGAACCGTAAACTACGAAGAATGTATATCCCGGAGTCAGCTCGCAATAATATGTTACGTTAGGTTCTTCAAAACCCATTTTCTTTGCATACTGCTTTGCGCATTCTTCTGCTTCTTCACCATAAGGAACCGGAAGCGTGAATGCCATTTCAACTTTACCGTCATTTAATGCGTCGCCGTAAGGCTTAACACAAGTTAAATCAACCTGAGTTGTTGCTGTCTTATTATCTGCCATTGTTTCCTACCTCCTTATTCGTGATCCATAAACAGTGCGATAAACGGATTGAAGTAGTTTTCACCCTTTGTGCAAACGCCTTCAAGACCATGACCGCCGTCGAACGGACGCTTTACGCCGCCGAACTTGCCCTGTTCGATTGTCTTGAAAAGTCCGTCTTTTTCAACTTCTGCAAGGAGAGCGTCAGCTTTGCCGAGAACCTCCTGAGCACGTTTCTGGATGATGCCGTCTTTCTTAAACTCAACTTCGTCACCGATGTGCTTGCAGTTGTTGAAGATGTACTTCGCATTTTCGATGGAAAGGTATCTGTCCTGCATATGCGGTGTGTGGATCGCTTCCGTAAGCATACCCAGCAGCTGCAGGGACTGACCTGACCAGATCGCAACCAGGTTGAAGAGTGCATCCTGGATGTGGCCTCTGAAAATGTTACCCGTCATGAATTTTGTAGGCGGCATGTATTTCAGTCTTGCATTCGGGAAGATTTCTCTTGCCATGATTGCCTGTGAAAGTTCAAGCAAGAAGCCGTCTTCTGTGTTCGGATCCATTTCGAATGCGTGGCCGAGGCCCATCTGGTTTTCCGGAATATTTGCAAGTACCGCAAACTGTTCGTTGATGAACTGGGAAGCGGTTACCGTGTGAGCAGACTCGATTGCGTCGTCTGTGGTGAGGTAGTTGTCCTCGCCGGAGTTAAAGATGATTCCACAGTATCCGATGATTACTCTGGACATGAACTGGTCAACCAGAGTTCTCTGCATATTGATATCACGGAACAGGATTCCGTAAATTGCGTCGTTGAGCATTACATCCAGTCTTTCCAGTGCGCCCATTGCTGCGATTTCAGGCATACACATACCGGAGGAGTAGTTGCAGAGTCTGATATATCTGCCAACCTCTTCGCCAACCTCGTCAAGAGCTTTTCTCATGATTCTGAAGTTTTCCTGAGTTGCATATGTACCGCCGAAGCCTTCTGTTGTCGGGCCGTAAGGTACATAGTCAAGAAGGGACTGTGCCGTGGTTCTGATAACCGCAATGATGTCTGCGCCCTGTCTTGCGGCAGCCTGTGCCTGAATAACGTCTTCGTAGATGTTACCGGTTGCTACGATTACATAAAGATAAGGCTCCGGACCTTCGCCGATTCTTTCAAGATATTCGGCACGCTTTGCCTTTTGCATATCGATTCTCTCGAAAGTCTTTTTGATAGCAGGCTTGAGAGCTTCTGCGGCTTCTTCCTGGGAGCAGGTAGGAAGCTTTGTGATTTCCAATTTTCCTGCTGCGATTTCCTCTGCGATTTCCTGAGGCTCCTTGCCGGTCTGCACGATTGCGTTGCCGATCCAATAAGCTGCTCCCGTAGGCAGAGCACCTGCCTCTTTGATGTGGTCTACAACTACGTTAGGAAGCGGTGTCTCGAGCTCGTCAACGCCGTCGATGCCTAAAAGTCTAACGATTGTTCTTTCGGTTGACACAGTTGTGTGGCGATCGATAAATTCCTGCATATCATGAGCGATATTCGCGGCATGCTGGCGAGCGCTGTCAACAACCTTTGGGTCAATGTTCAGTTTGCTTTTCATCCTTTTTCTCCTTATCACATATATTTTTTCGCACCTTCGATAATCTCCTTGTCGATTCCCAACATGGCGGCTATGCTAAGTGCTTCCTTTGGAACTTGTGTATTGTTATCTGCGCGGTACAGACGATAGTCCATATGCTTAGATATTATATTTATCCTGTCACGACGGTTTGCGTAGCGAATTTCGCGCTCCAGAAGGTCGAAATTGCAATCGGTAAGTCCTCTTACCTGCATATTTACGATGCCTTCACGCTCGGTCACCGACTCAAAATGCGTCGTAATCAGGGAAATATACGGTTTTTCTATGAGGTAATCCACGAGGCTCTTTGTGAGCGCCGTCCCCTCTGTCGGGTTTGTGCCCGAAGCGATTTCGTCAATCAAAATCAGGCTTCTGTCCTGTCCGTGGTCCAGAATTTCTTTGAGT